>JAJRQT010000182.1 GCA_024280115.1 Bacteroidota bacterium
GCTATTTGTCAAACTATTCTTGGTTTTCATTTAGCAAATCATATATTAGCTAACTCGAATTGTTTGAGATTTTTATATTGGAATTTATTTGATATTTGTCAATTGTGATTTGGATTTTGGAAAGAACATCTCATTAAAATAACAGTAGAGCCAAATATAATAAACATATTATCTCGATTTATTTACGGGAATTTCATCAAATTAAACATCTAAGAAAGTACTTAATTGAATTAGACATGATTAAGCTTCTGGTTAATTCCGCTCATCGTTTTATCATTGCTAATAAGTAGATTGGCGCTTCCCCAGGTAATTTTGTTAAGATTTCCGTTTTGCGCGTTTAAACCAATCCTTAATTTTATCCTTTATGAGTAAAACTAATTCCTTGCCCAGAAAAATTAGAGAACCATAAAAAAGGACCTCTCCGGCTATAAATATACCGAAAATAAGCCCTCCTGTTTTTAATGTTGTAAGTCCTAAAAATCCGCCAACAGCCCCACCAATAAAAGGAGATCCTACTATAAGTACATAGCTGAAAATCTGTATTACGAACATGACCTTTTTAAACGGTGTATTGACCACATCCTTTATTGTTCTTGACTGCGTCTTTTGTTCTGTAATATTGTCCATTTCAGTCATTTGATTTATTTTAGTTCACGAAATAAGAACATTTATCTTTAAACAACAATTCTGTTTGATTGCGATTGTATTGCAACTGAAATCATACGACTACCAGGTGTAGAGTTGTCTATGATATTCCGGTGTAGAATGATTCTACACCCAGATGATAGCCTGTGAAATGTTGTCACTCGCAAAATGCGAGCGACTGACATAGGAGTAACAACAATTATTATCGACAGACCACTCTTGCAGTTGAATCACAAACAATCACCGTTCTCCGCCATCTACATACTTCTTTTGCGCAGCCTGCTTGAATTGAGCTGTAGCTTCATCGAGATCGTTTAGGATTTCTTCCATGGATTTTCCTGGAGAATTTCGGGCGGCTGGGATTAATGTCCGGCATTCATTTGTATCCATAAACCGGGTTGCATCCAACAATCTTTCTTCATCTTCTTCTGGAATTGCCAAAAATCCGTGTTTGTCAGCATGGATCAATTGTCCTGGTTTTATTTTAGCTCCAAATACTTCAATATCGCAATTCCACTTAATAGGTATTCCATAGGCATGTCCAACAGACAATCTTCTGGCAAGCGCTTTAAATCCCGCATTATTCATTTCATCCAAATCCCGGATACTTCCGTCGGTAATTGTCCCAACACATCCGAGCGCCTTGTGAATATTGGCATTCACTTCGCCCCAAAAGGAGCCTAGTACCAGGGGTTTATCGAGATCCTGAACGACAACAATTTTAGGACCGGAAACTGAAGCAATGTACTTGCGGTATTCACTCCATGCATTTGCATTGTTTTTTGTATGGATGACATTCCCAGGTTCAATTACAACCGTTACGGCATAACCGATCATCGGACCCATCTGAGCCATAAAATCTTTTGTTTCTTCCAGGTTGAAACATTCTTTGCCGCTGTCTCTATTTGTGATTTGTTCCCAGCCATTGTAAATCGTTGGTGTATTCCAACGCTTTAATTCTAATAATTCTGAATGTGAAAGCATAGTTTTGTTTATTAATCCCTTGTTCCAGTAAATATAAACAAGAAATGAAGAAGCCGGGAGTCGGGGGTTCTAATCGTGAACCTTACTCCCAGAGCTCGGTTGCCAGTTACCGGTTGCCAGTTACCGGTTGCCAGTTGCCAGTATAAACGCCTAATATTTAGTTAAAATCCTTGATTCATTAACTCAATCAATAACTGACCTTCCACTTTCATAAAGAACCCAAAGTTTCTTTTTCATTCTTATCATTTTACCATAACTTTGCCGGAATTTTGAGCAAATACTTTTCAAACATATCCATTCCCAATTAACTATGCCAAGAGATCATAGCATAAAGTCAGTATTAATAATAGGTAGCGGTCCAATCATTATCGGGCAGGCATGTGAATTTGATTATTCCGGTTCGCAGGCGGCCAGATCCTTACGGGATGAAGGCATTGAAGTGACATTGATCAATTCCAATCCGGCGACCATTATGACGGATAACGTAACAGCTGATAATATTTACCTGAAACCACTCATCAAAAAATCGATTGTTGAAATCCTTCAGAAACATGACATCGATGCAGTCTTACCTACCATGGGTGGGCAGACAGCGCTGAACCTGGCGATTGATTGCGAAAACGCTGGCATCTGGGAGAAATTTGATGTGAAAATAATTGGCGTTGATATAGCGGCTATTGAAACCACTGAAGACCGTGAGAAATTCAGGTTGAAAATGAAGGAAATTGGAGTGGGTGTATGCAGGGGCAAAACTGCTTCTTCATTTCTCCAGGGAAAAGAAATTGCCCAGGAAATTGGATTCCCTTTGGTGATCCGGCCTTCTTTTACGCTTGGTGGATCAGGCGGCGGATTTGTACACACTGCCGAGGAATTTGAAAAAGCATTGGACAATGGACTTCACACTTCTCCTATTCACCAGGTATTAATCGAGCAAAGTATCCTCGGTTGGAAAGAATATGAACTTGAGCTTTTGAGGGATAATAATGGAAATATAATAATCATTTGTTCCATAGAAAACTTTGACCCGATGGGTGTTCACACGGGAGATTCTATAACGGTGGCGCCTGCGATGACACTCGCTGACACGACTTACCAGAATATGCGAGATATGGCCATTACGATGATGAACAGCATCGGCCAGTTCGCGGGAGGATGTAACGTACAGTTTGCTGTAAATCCTGAGGATGAATCAATTATCGGAATCGAGATCAATCCGAGAGTATCCCGTTCTTCCGCACTGGCATCAAAAGCTACCGGATATCCAATCGCAAAAATTGCAGCAAAACTTTCTATTGGTTATAATCTGGACGAATTGAAGAATCCTGTTACGCAGACCACTCCCGCCTTTTTTGAACCGGCTCTGGATTATGTAATTGTGAAAATACCGCGATGGAATTTTGATAAATTCAAAGGCTCTGACAGAAGGTTGGGATTGTCGATGAAGTCAGTGGGAGAAGTCATGGGAATTGGTCGGACTTTCCAGGAAGCATTGCAAAAGGCCTGTCAGTCATTGGAGATTAGTAGAAACGGGTTAGGAGCTGATGCCAAGGAGCTGAGAGATCGTGATCAGATTTTAAAAAGCCTCGCAAATCCAAGCTGGAACAGGCTATTCCATATTTACGATGCATTTAAATTGGGCATTCCATTTAAGACTATTCAGAACACGACAAAAATTGACAAATGGTTCCTGGTTCAAATTGAAGAAATGATATGGATGGAGCGGGAAATAGAAAAGTATAACCTGGAAACTGTTCCAATCAACTTGATGCAGGAAGCAAAGGAAAAGGGATACGCAGATCGCCAAATTGCACACTTGCTTGGATGCCTGGAAAGCCAGGTGCACAAAAAAAGGACAGAGATGGGAATCAAAAGGGTATTCAAGCAAGTCGATACTTGTGCTGCCGAATTTGAAGCTCAGACACCTTACTATTATTCTACCTTCGCCGAAGAAAATGAATCTATACCGTCAGAGAAGAGAAAAATCATCATTCTTGGCAGTGGTCCAAACAGAATTGGACAAGGAATAGAATTTGATTATTGCTGTGTTCATGGTGTTTTGGCAGTCAAAGAATGTGGATATGAGGCCATTATGATCAACTGTAATCCGGAAACGGTTTCCACTGACCCGGATATCGCCGACAAGCTATATTTTGAACCGGTTTTCTGGGAACATATTTACGATATCATACTCCATGAAAAGCCAGAAGGCGTCATCGTGCAACTCGGTGGGCAAACAGCACTGAAGCTGGCCGAAAAGCTTGAGAGATATGGTATAAAAATTATTGGCACAGATTACAAATCGCTGGACCTCGCCGAAGACAGAGGACATTTCAGCCAATTGTTAAAGGATAATGACATTCCATATCCTGAATTTGGCACAATTGAAGACGCGGAAAATGCTATTGAAATATCAAAAAAAATTGGCTTTCCGTTGTTGGTAAGACCATCTTATGTTTTGGGTGGTCAAAGCATGAAAATTGTCATTAATGAGGAAGAGCTGGAATCGCATGTAGTGAATATATTGAAAGATATCCCTGGTAACCTGGTGCTTTTAGACCATTTTCTTGAAGGCGCCATTGAGGCAGAGGCAGATGCAATTTGTGACGGGGAAGATATTTACATCATTGGAATTATGCAACATATTGAACCGGCTGGAATTCATTCCGGTGATTCATATGCTGTACTTCCTCCATATAATCTTGGCGATTTTGTTGTTCAACAAATGGTGGCTTACACCAAAAAAATAGCACTTGCATTGAATACTGTAGGATTGATCAATATTCAGTTTGCCATAAAAAATGATAAAGTTTATATCATTGAGGCAAACCCAAGAGCTTCCAGAACCGTACCTTTCATTAGCAAAGCATACGATGAGCCGTATGTGAATTATGCCACAAAGGTAATGTTGGGAGAAAAGAAGGTAAAAGATTTCGATTTTCAGCCGACTAAAAATGGTTATGCTATCAAAGAGCCCGTTTTCTCATTCAGTAAATTCCCGAATGTGAATAAAGAACTCGGGCCTGAAATGAAATCTACAGGAGAGTCAATTTATTTTATTGATGATCTTTTGGATGATTATTTCCTTGATATTTATTCTGAAAGAAATCTGTATTTAAGTCGTTAATTCTTTATGGGAGTATTATTAAAATTTATATTATTTGGATTGGTCTTCTATTATATAGCCAAGACCATTGGTAGTTTTATATATAGAATATTAGGAGGCCAACCGCAACAGCAACCTCATCGAACTGCACAAAACAGAAGAGAAGGCGATATTAATATTGACTCTAAACCGAAGGATAAAACCCGTAAATATCACGCTGGATCCAAAGAAGGAGATTACATCGACTACGAGGAGGTGAAATAGTAGTTACAGGTTAAGTTTTCTCCCCTTTAGGGTACTATCAAAAATAATGATTGTTACAGCCAGGCGCCTCATTGGAGATATTTACCAATATCGTTTTCAAAGTGAATGTTGATTGTTTGTTATCGGGATGAGCACTTTCAGATACTGGTCTTAATCAATAGGTTGAATATTCTTTTTACATTAAAACATCAGTAGAACAAAAAATATAAATATATTTGCCTTCACGGAATTAATTATATCCTTATGGCCTGGTTTCAAAGAAAAGATAAAGGAATTCATACACCCACCAAAGAAAAAAAAGATGTTCCGGATGGGCTATGGTATAAAACACCAAAAGGAAAAATCATACACATCAGAGAGCTGAAAAACAATGCATTCGTATGCCCTGATGATGATTACCATGTGAGAATTGGATCTAAAGAATATTTCGATATTTTATTTGATAATAATAAATTCACCGAGCTCAACAAAAATATGAGCTCAGCTGATCCCTTGGATTTTGTTGACAGTAAACCTTATCCGGGAAGAATTATTGCCTCTCAAAAAAAGACAGAACTCATAGATGCTGTAAGAACCGCATATGGTAAAATGGCTGGTATGGAGGTGACAATCGGCTGCATGGATTTTAGTTTTATCGGAGGATCGATGGGGTCTGTGGTTGGAGAGAAAATTGCCAAAGCAATTGATCACAGCATAGAGAAGAAAAAACCTTTCATAATGATCTCCAAATCCGGTGGAGCCCGAATGATGGAAGCGGGATATTCCTTAATGCAAATGGCAAAAACTTCCGCAAAGCTTGCATTGCTTTCAGAAGCCAGGATCCCTTTTATTTCAGTTCTGACCGATCCTACAACTGGGGGTGTGACTGCCTCATATGCTATGCTTGGTGATTTTAATATTGCCGAACCGGAAGCACTCATAGGATTTGCTGGTCCACGGGTTATAAGAGAAACAATTGGAAAAGATCTTCCAAAAGGGTTCCAAAGTTCGGAGTTCCTGTTAGATCATGGTTTTGTTGACTTTATAGTTGATAGAAGGCACCTGAAATCCAAGATGGCAACTCTGCTTAAAATGCTTCAATAATCCTATTTTTTCATTAGAGTGAATCCTGCAAAATCGGACCGACAATAACTAATACAATAAGTTTCAAATCAATTGATAAAAATTGTTTATAGCACTTTAAAAACAGTTTAATAGTAATATATTTGCACTTTAGTTGAAGATAGTTTCAAATGAAATAATTAGTAGATGGTAACAGTAATTATAAGCTCAGTTATAGCATTTACAGTTGTAATAATCCTTTTGGTATTAATACTACTTTTTGCGCAGTCAAAACTTGTACAATCAGGTGATGTCAATATTGTGATGAATGGCGATGAAGAAAATCCGGTTGTTACAGCGGCTGGCTCAACCCTACTGTCAACGCTTTCAAGTCAAAAAATATTTTTGCCTTCAGCATGTGGCGGTGGCGGAACTTGCGGGATGTGTAAGTGTGTTGTCGATGAAGGCGGTGGAGATGTACTACCTACCGAAGTTGGTCATCTCAGCAGAACAGAGCAAAAAGAACATGTTCGTCTCGCGTGCCAGGTGAAGGTGAAAAATGACATGAAAATCCACATTCCTGAAGAGATTTTTGGTATTAAAAAATGGGAATGTGAAGTGGTTTCAAATTACAATGTTTCCACCTTTATTAAGGAGTTTGTGGTAAAACTTCCTGAAGGTGAAAAACTTGACTTCCAATCGGGGGGGTATATTCAAATAGATGTTCCTGAATGTGAAGTGGATTTTAAAACCATGGATATCACACCTCATCCGGAATTGGGTCACCCAAAAGAGATTTATAAACCAGATTGGGATAAATTCAAACTTTGGGATTTAAAGATGAAAAATGATGAGCCAATTTACAGGGCTTATTCAATGGCCAATCACCCTGCAGAAGGAAATATCGTAATGCTGAACATCAGGATCGCCACACCGCCCTGGGACCGGGCTGCAGGCAATTGGATGAATGTTAACCCGGGAGTGTGTTCTTCATACGTTTTCAGTAGAAAACCAGGT
Organism: Bacteroidota bacterium; assembly: GCA_024280115.1. Lineage (GTDB taxonomy): Bacteria > Bacteroidota > Bacteroidia > Cytophagales > Cyclobacteriaceae > JAAUQL01. The sequence goes on from JAJRQT010000182.1 coordinate 7,055, forward strand.
GATAAGGTTACAGTCTCGGGACCATATGGCGAATTTTTCATCAATCCTACAGATAAAGAAATGATATATATTGGTGGTGGAGCGGGAATGGCGCCATTAAGATCGCACATATTCCATCTCTTTCATACCGAAAAAACAAGCAGGAAGGTATCTTACTGGTATGGTGGAAGATCAAAAAGAGAGTTGTTTTATTTAGATCATTTCAGAAATATCGAAAAAGATTTCCCCAATTTTGGGTTTTATATCGGCCTTTCTGAACCAATGGAAGAGGATAATTGGAAAGTAAAAAAATCTCTGGACGATAAAGAAGGCGATGGATATGTTGGCTTTGTACACCAGGTACTTTTAGATAATTATCTCAGCAAACACCCGGAACCTGAAGAAATTGAATACTATCTGTGCGGACCTCCGTTGATGAATTCGGCAGTAACAAAAATGCTGGATGACCTTGGAGTTCCTCCTGAGAATATAAGATTTGATGATTTTGGAGGTTAGCAGCCTTCGAAACTGAAAGGGAGAAAATTTGTTTTCTCCCTTTTTTTATTCAAAATTGATGATTATATCGCACATTATGGATCTAAAAATTTTTTTCTCCCCTATTGATGAATCTGTCTATGAAGATATCATTGACCCAACTTCATTTTTGAAGTATATAAATATTTTTTCTGAAACTCAACCGGCATACAAGGGCGCAAATATGGCAATAATCGGCGTGTTGGAGGATGGAGGATCTGAAACGAATAAAGGCGCCTCAGAAGGTGCTGATGAAATCAGGAAAAAGCTTTACCGCTTAAAAAAAGGATTTGGACAGTATAAGATTATAGATCTTGGTAACCTTAGAAAAGGAGTAGATGTATCTGAATCACAGGGGAGATTAAAAGAAGTTTGCTCGACTTTAATTGAAAATAATGTATTGCCCATAATAATCGGAGGAACACATGATCATACCTATGGTCAGTACCTGGCTTATGAAAATTTAGACAAATTGGTCTCTTTGCTGAATGTTGATGCCTTTTTGGATATTGAGGATGATGGTGAAGAAGTGAACAGTACAAACCATCTGCACAAGATTTTGCTGCACGATCCAAATTACCTTTTTTCTATAAACCAGCTAGCATATCAATCCTACCTGATTGATAATGAGACATTAGCTGTTTTGGAGAAATTGTACTTTGATACCTACAGGCTTGGTCATTTAAGGCAATATTTACCCGATATGGAACCGGTGATCAGAGATGCGGATCTGATGAGTTTTGATATTACTTCTATTAAGTCTTCCGATGCTCCTGGGAATAAAAACGCTCAACCGTTCGGTTTAACTGGCGAAGAGGCCTGTCAGATTTGCTGGTATGCCGGATTAAATGAAAAGATGAGCTCAGTAGGTTTTTATGAGTATAATCCCACCGTCGATGACGAACAAAATAAGACTGCCGCGGTAGTAGCGACCATGATATGGTATTTTATTGAAGGATTTTATCACAGAAAGGATGAACATAATTTTAGAGGCAACGATTATTTAAGGTTTGTTGTTTCCATGCCCAATGAACCTTCAACAATAGTGTTTTATAAAAGCAAGCTCAGTGAAAAATGGTGGTTGGAAGTGCCATATCCCCAGGGTAAGTTCTTGTATGAACGAAACCTGATCGTTCCCTGCAGCTATACCGATTATCAATCGGCTACAAAAGGGGAAGTCCCTGAAAGATGGATATCAACACAGGCTAAACTGATATGATTTATTTATTATGACTGTTAATATACCACGGGAATCTATTCTTTTTTTAGCGTTGTTTTTTTCATTTTCAAATGCAATTGCTCAAACTGAATTATCGTATTATTTACCTGAAAATGTAAATTACAATGAAAACATTCCAACGCCAGCATCTATTATAGGGCACGAGATTGGAGAATGGCATGTTACCCATGATAAACTTACCCAATACTTTTATGAACTCGGGGAATTTTCAGAAAGGGTGAAAGTTGAAAAGATTGGCCAAACCTATGAGTTCCGGCCACTTCTGAATGTCATCATTACTTCGAAGAAAAATCATGATAAGCTGGAACAATTGCGATTGCAGCACCTACAGTTATCTGACCCCAATCAATCAGATGATCTCAAGATTGAAAATATGCCTGTAGTTGTACGTTTGGGATACAGTGTGCATGGAAATGAACAAAGCGGAGCAAATGCCTCCCTCTTAGTAGCTTATCACTTGGCGGCCGCCCAGGGTGAGGAAATAGATAAACTCCTGGAAAACTGCATCATCCTCATTGACCCAAGTCTTAATCCCGACGGACTACAACGCTTTTCGACATGGGTTAACGAGCATAAATCAAAAAATATGAATACTGACCCAAATGGCAGGGAATTTGGAGAATCATGGCCCGGAGGCAGAACTAATCACTACTGGTTTGACCTGAACAGGGACTGGTTATTGGCTCAGCACCCGGAATCTATTGCGAGACTAAAAGCTTATCATGACTGGATGCCTAATATTCAGACTGATCATCATGAAATGGGGAGCGATGCAACTTTCTTCTTTCAGCCCGGAATACCCTCCAGAAAACATCCGTTAATTCCGGAGACCAACGTAACCCTTACTGAGAAAATTGGAAAATTCCATGCAAATATATTGGACAAAAACCAGCGATTATATTATACAAAAGAGTCATTCGATGATTTTTATTTTGGCAAAGGTTCCACATACCCAGACATTCAAGGTGGGGTAGGAATATTATTTGAACAAGCATCCTCCAGGGGCCACCTTCGGGAAACTGAAAATGGAACTATCTCATTCCCCTTTACAATTAAAGGCCAATTTCTAACGTCTCTTTCAACATTAGAAGCTGCTGAAACGCTAAAAACGGAACTGCTGGATTATCAGAGGTCTTTCTATAAAGATGCTGTAAAAACAGGTGAAAGCGCAAAAGGAGAGGCCATCATATTTGGAACAAAACATGATCCGGCCCGGGCAATTCTATTGGGCCAGGTGCTTCTGAGACATAAGATCGAACTTTATGAAATTCAAAAGGACACGGAGATACAGGGGAAAAAATTCTATGCGGACAGAAGCTTTGTCGTTCCACTAAATCAACCTCAAGGCACTTTGGTAAAGGCGATTTTTGAACGCAGAACAAGTTTTAAGGATAGCTTGTTTTATGATGTGTCTGCCTGGGATTTTGATCTTTCTTACAATACCGGGTTGGCATGGATAAGCGGGAATGCTTTAAGCAGCACAAAAGGCGAACAAGTTGAAATACTCAATTTGCCAGATGGCAATGTTGATAGTAAAAGTGAATATGCATATTTAATTGACTGGAATCAATATTACGCTCCGGGATTATTGAATGTATTATTGAAAAACAAACTCATTGTCAAGGTTGCATCAGAGCCTTTTTCTGACAATCAGGGACAAGAGTACAGAAGAGGTTCAATTTTAATTCCCGTTGGAATCCAGGGAAAGAGTAGTGATGAGGTTTTTGAACTTTTGTCAAAATATGCATCAAAATATCATGTGAAAGCGGCGGCCATAAAGTCGGGATTTAGCTCAAAAGGAGTTGATTTGGGCAGTAATGCATTTATCAATGTTCGGCAGCCCAAGATTGGTTTATTGGTCAATAGGGGTGTCAGTGGATATGAGGCCGGAGAGGTTTGGCATTTGCTCGATCAACGCTACGATATGTTTGTTTCGCTTATTTCTACAGACATTATTGAAAGGATAAAACTTGGGAGGTACAATGTCCTGATTTTGCCGGGAGGGTCATATAGTTCCCTTAATTCAACAGCCCAGGAAAGGTTGAAGGAATGGGTAAAGAACGGGGGTACTCTTATTGCCTGGAAAGATGCATTAAGGTTCGTTTCTAAACTTCAAATTGCAGATTTAAAATTTAAAAAGGCTGTTAAGGATACCACAAGTGTAATTCCATATTCCGATCGTTCAAAAGCGAGGGGAGCTCAGGTGATTGGCGGGGCCATTTTTAATATGGAGATTGATGAAACACATCCACTGGCGTATGGCTATGATCAAAAGACAATTCCTGTATTTAAGCGGGGTACAATTGCCTTGGAACCCGCAAAAAATACCGCCTGGAATCCGTTTAAATATACTCAAAACCCATTGCTCAGTGGCTACGTTTCTAAGGAGAACATTGAAAAGATCAAAGGATCTCCGGCGGCCAGTATCGCTACATTTGGAGAAGGAAAAGTGATTGCATTTATCGATGATTACAATTTTAGAGCATATTGGTATGGCACCAACCGCTTGTTTATAAATGGCATTTTCTTCGGCAATCAAATTTCGACAAGGTAAATTCCAATGTATTTTAACCAAAACTGAGCAATCCAATTAAACTAAATGATATGTCTTTTTCTATTGAACTGCGTAACTTACAATTTCAATAATTTCGACCACAAACCAATTGACAATGTATTATAATTCAATAATTGAGACCATTGGCAATACACCCCTTGTAAAGCTGAATGAAGTTTCTAAAGGTGTCCCCGGGAACCTTCTGGTGAAATTAGAGTATTTTAATCCCGGCAATTCCATGAAAGACCGGATGGCCATTAAAATCATAGAAGATGCCGAACGGGAAGGAGTGTTGAAACCTGGTGGAACCATTATTGAGGGAACATCCGGGAATACAGGCATGGGGCTGGCGCTTGGAGCAATCGCCAAAGGCTATAAATGTATCTTTACCCTGGCTGATAAGCAATCGAGGGAAAAAATTGATGTCCTCAGGGCCATGGGTGCAGAAGTAATTGTTTGCCCGACCAACGTACCCGCAGACGATCCGAAATCTTACTATTCAGTTGCCCAAAAATTGCACAAGGAAATCCCCAATTCATTTTATGTAAATCAATATGATAATATGTCAAATACCATGGCCCACTATGAAAGCACAGGCCCTGAGATATGGCAGGATACTGATGGGAAAATAACGCATTTCGTTGCTGGTGTAGGTACTGGAGGTTCAATTTGCGGCGTGTCAAAATATTTAAAAGAGCGAAATACGCGAATAAAATCTGTCGGAATTGACAGTTATGGATCCGTTTTTAAAAAATATAAAGAAACAGGTGAATTTGATGAAAAAGAGATTTATCCATATTTAACTGAAGGCATCGGAGAGGATATTTTACCAAAAAATGTAAACTTTGATTTGATCGACCATTTTGTGAAAGTGACAGATAAAGACGCAGCGATCATGACTAGGAAATTGGCCGGAAAAGAAGGCTTGTTTGTAGGATGGTCATCAGGATCGGCGGTGTATGGGGCATTGGAATATGCAAAGAAGCATTTAAAGGAAAATGATACGATGGTCATTCTGCTTCCCGATCATGGTACGAGATACCTGGGTAAAGTTTTTAATGATACCTGGATGAATGATCATGGATTTACTGAGAAAACCGAATTGGCGACAGCTAAGGACATTATTGAATGGAAGAGCAATGACCGGCTTGTGGCAATCAATGTTGATATGCTGGTCGGAGAAGTGATTAAGATTTTAAATAAAGAAGGAATATCACAAATCCCGGTGATGGATGGTCAGGAAATTGTCGGCAGCATTACGGACTCAAAATTATTACGGCTCCTTATTGATGATCGTACTACAAGTGACGAAAAAATCATAAATGTAATGGATAAGCCTCTGCAATTTGTTGGGCTTGATAATACTCTTGATGTACTTTCCTCACTGATCGATCGGGAAAACAAGGCTTTGCTAGTCAGGGATGAACAGAAGCAAATTCATATTATTACCCAACACGATATTCTTATGGCCATGACCAATCATTGATCCTGAAGCAGATAATGAGGATTGGAGAAACATCAATTAAATCGCATTAGAAAAATCCAATAAAAAAAGCCGGACATGCCGGCCTTAAAAAAAACTAACCAATTAACACAACTTTATGTCACCTTATATCTTTAGAGGAGTGTTGAGCCTCCTTCTTTAAGTCTGAATATCGGTTCATATTCACTTGTCATACCCCTTTCATCTGTAAGCACCAATTTGTAAAAAACCTGTCCTAAATCCGGCAGATAATCAATATATTTTTTATCATCCTCAGAGATCTTTTTCACTGTTTCCCATTCTATTGAATTTGAAGTCAGATTGCCTTTTCTAAGCTCTATGGATTTGATAACTCTTGTGGAATTTATCACCCAATTAAATTCGAGAATATCACCATTTTTCATTGCGATAAATTTCACCATTTCCTCCTTGCCGAGATTACTTTGATTTCTATATCTCTGAGCCTCGACATTTGAAAAAATGCTGAGGAAGATAAAAGTTAAAATCAAGACCAATCCCCTCATCTCAAGGTTTATTTATATTCAATTGCTTTAGATTCTAAATCAAATATAAGTAGTGAATTTAGATTTCCATTACATAGGAAAATGATGTGTTGTAATCATTATCAGGCATTTACACTACTGTTTGCTTTTTTTTACGTTCAGCCTGATTTCTCACATCAATATTTGCGGGGCTTATTCTATTTCTTTCGAAACAAGAAGATTTTCGCAGTAAATGAACTTAATTTTTAAAGATTTCTTACAATCTATATTGTGGCAGTTACAATGCAATTTTTTTATATGAATAGCTCATTATGAGTATTTTAAAGATTTTGTAGAATTGCTAAGTAAAATCCCAAATTTAATTACCTTTGCACCTTGCTTGAAAATGTGGACCAAACTCGCACATATAGTCCTTAAAAACAGATTAGCCCTGATCATTATTTTGGGTGTTATTACTGTCTTTATGGCTTATAAGGCCAAAAATGTAGAATTCACCTACAGCTTTTTTACTCCAGTTCCTCCAGATGATCCCGATATGGTTTTTTTCACCAAATTCAAAGATACTTTTGGCGAAGATGGCAATATTGTCGCAATAGGGATAAAGGACAGTACGCTTTATCAATTGGAAAATTTCAGTCGTTTTAAGTATTTAAGTGAAGAGATATCGTCCATTAAAGGAGTAAAGCAAGTGATCTCTATTCCATTGTTTAAAGCTGTAATGAAGGATTCCAAAAATAAAAAGTTCTATTTGGATCCTATTTTTGATGATATTCCCGAAGATCAGACCACCCTCGATAGTTTGTTGAATTTTGCACTTGAACAAAAATTTTACAGCGATCAAATCATCAATAGTGAAAACGGCGCAACTTTTATCCTCATATCCATCGATAAAGAAGTGTTGAACACCAAGAAAAGGGATGTTACCATCAAAGATATAGAACATGTCGCTGAGGCGTTTAAGGAGGTAACAAATATTAATTTACACTATGTCGGATTGCCGTATATAAGGACGGAAGTTAATGGCAGCGTTAAAGAGGAACTCCAGATATTTTTAGTCATGTCTCTTGTTGTAACTGCGCTTATTCTGTTATTCTTTTTCAGGTCCTGGGACGCCATGGTGTTTCCGCTGATCATCATTATTGTTATCGTAATCTGGTCACTTGGCACACTTGGCATTTTAAATTATAAAATCACGATTCTGACGGGGCTCCTGCCGCCTGTTATTGTAGTTATTGGTATTCCAAATAGTATTTACCTCCTCAATAAATATCATCAGGAGATTAATAGCCACGGCAATAAAGCAAGGGCGCTGAGCAACGTGATCAGGAAAATAGGCTTGGTTGCTTTTATAACAAATTTTACGACGGCTATAGGCTTTATTGTACTCACCTTTACAGGGGTCAAGGATTTACAGGAGTTTGGACTTGTGGCCGGAATCAATATAATGGCGACCTACATTGTAAGCATCATTTTGATCCCGGCGGTTTTCAGCTATTTGCCTAAACCAAATGGAAAACAACTAAAGCATTTAAAATTCAAGGCACTTGACGTAGTCCTAACAGCACTTGATCTTCTAGTGCACAGGCACAGGTACAGGGTTTTTGTTTTTACCGGTGTTTTATTGGTTTTTGCTATCATAGGGGTGACAAAAATTAGAGCAGTTACTTTTATAGTTGACGATGTCCCGGAAAATAGCCAGGTAAAAAAAGACCTCGCTTTTTTTGAAGAAAATTTTAGTGGAATAATGCCCCTTGAAATAGTAGTGGATTCCGGTAAGAAAAAGGGTATTCTAAAGCAATCTTTTCTCAAGAAGGTTAATGAACTTGAAGATTTTTTAAAAGAGCAAAAACATATATCGAAACCGGTATCGCTCGTCAGCATGCTCAAAGCCTCACGACAGGCTTTTTATAATAACAATCCTGCGTATTATGACTTACCGACTAAGTCCGATAGAAATTTTATTTTGAGATATTTATCAAATGAGGAAGGTGAAAGCGGAGGACTTTTGAGAGCATTTGTTGATTCTACTCAGCAAAAGATGAGAATTTCATTGAAGGTAGCAGATATCGGTTCCTTAAAACTGGATTCGCTTCTTGATAACGTAGTAAACACTAAAATCAACGAAATTTTTAATAATACTAATATTGAAGCGAAAGCTACCGGCACCACACTTCTTTTTGTGAAGGGGAACAAATTCCTGGTTCAAAATCTTAGGAAAAGCCTAATTTTTGCTTTTATCATCATTGCCATTATTATGGGCATATTATTTAGAAATCTAAAAATGATCGCAATTTCATTAATCCCCAACTTGATACCATTGATTTTTATTGCCGGATTAATGGGATATTTCGAAGTCGCGTTAAGGCCGAGTACGGTACTGATATTTAGTGTAGTATTCGGGATATCTATTGATGATTCCATCCACTTTTTAGCAAAATACCGACAGGAGCTCTTTGCCAATAACTTTTTCGTACCATTGGCGATAAGCAAAAGTATAAGAGAAACCGGAGCAAGCATGATTTATACTTCTGTAGTATTATTTGCGGGTTTCATTATTTTTAGCGGGTCTGAATTCATAGGAACCACTATGCTTGGTGTACTGACATCCACAACCTTACTCATTGCCATGTTTGCCAATCTCATTGTTTTACCAGCTCTTTTAATGGTGTTTGATGATGGAAAACGCAAAAAAGACGCCCATCCACCAATCGAGAATTACGATGAATTTTATCAGGAAGATGAAGACGAAGAGATTAACCTTGATTTAATAAAGGTTCATAATAATGGAACTGGGGTTGTGAAAGCACATCAGAATTGATAAACAATTGAAACAGGTTAATTCAAAGTGAAGTACAGGGAAAATAAAAATCTAAATTTAGCACAGGTAGGTCAGGAAATATTAGCTCATTGGAAGACTAATAATATATTCGAAGCATCGCTGGATATTAGAGATAAAAAAAACAGTTTTACATTTTATGAAGGCCCTCCTTCAGCCAACGGAACCCCGGGCATCCACCATGTAATGGCCAGGGCTGTGAAGGACATCTTCTGCAGATTTAAAACACTCAAAGGCTATAGGGTCGAGAGAAAAGGTGGTTGGGATACCCACGGCTTACCCGTAGAATTGCAGGTAGAAAAACAATTGGGCATTACCAAGGAAGATATCGGTAAAAAGATTTCAATTGAGGAGTATAACCAAAAATGCCGTGAGGCGGTAATGCAATACAAAAGCGAATGGGATGATCTAACGGAGAAAATGGGTTTTTGGGTTGATCTGGATGATCCTTACATCACTTTCGACCGAAAATATATGGAAACCCTTTGGCACCTTCTCAAGAAGTTTTATGACAAAGGATTGCTCTATAAAGGTTATACAATTCAGCCCTATTCACCTGCGGCGGGAACAGGGTTGAGTTCACATGAACTGAATCAACCCGGCGCTTACAAAGATATTAAAGACACTTCTCTGGTTGCTCAATTTAAAATCCGTGGAACTGAGCATGATTATTTTATAGCCTGGACGACCACTCCATGGACGCTGCCGGCAAATAATTCTCTCGCTGTAGGAAATAAAATTGATTATGTAAAAATCAAAACCTTTAATCAGTACACATTTGAGCCGATAAATGTGATTCTGGCCAAAGATCGAATAGCTACTTTTTTCAGCCCGAAATCTGAAAATCTGAGCTTCGAAAACTATAAATCCGGAGATAAACTTATTCCCTGGTCTATGGTAGAAAGTTATAAAGGGCGCGATCTTGTCGGGATGGAATATGAGCAACTATTGCCTTATGTTCCACTGGAAGCCCCGGCATTGACCGTATTGGCGGCAGATTTTGTTTCAACAGAAGACGGTACGGGAATTGTTCATTTGGCCATGACCTTTGGCGCAGACGACTATAGAGTAAGCTTAAAAAATAAAATCAGTGGTGTTTTTGTAAAGGATGAGAATGGCAACGATGTTCCAATAGTTGACAAGCAGGGCAGGTTCGTGAAAGAAATCACAGATTTTGCCGGGATGTATGTGAAAAACTATACTGGCGAAGATGAGGATGATCCCAACTACAGATCAACCGATGTGCTGATTGCTATAAAGCTTAAAGAGGAAAATAAAGCCTTTAAAGTTGAGAAATTTGTGCACTCTTATCCGCACTGCTGGAGAACGGATAAACCTGTGCTCTACTATCCCATGGATTCCTGGTTTATCAAAACCACCGCATATAAGGAGAAGTTGGTGGAACTTAACAAAACCATCCGGTGGAAACCTGAATCGACAGGGACCGGCCGGTTTGGGAATTGGCTGGAGAACCTGGTAGATTGGAATTTGAGCAGGTCAAGATTTTGGGGAACACCCTTGCCAATCTGGAGAACGGAAGACGGAATAGAAGAAATATGTATCGGTTCCATAAAAGAATTAAAGTCGGAAATTGAAAAATCAATAGAAGCTGGATTTATGGAAGTGCAAATTCCGGATGATTTTGATTTGCACAGACCATTTGTAGATGACATAATATTAATCTCAGATTCGGGAAATAAAATGTTCAGAGAGCCGGACTTGATTGATGTCTGGTTTGACTCCGGGTCAATGCCGTATGCCCAGTGGCATTATCCATTTGAAAATGAGGCATTATTTAAAAGTAAGTATCCCGCAGATTTCATTGCTGAAGGAGTAGATCAGACAAGAGGCTGGTTCTTTACACTTCATGCCATTGCAGTCATGTTATTCGACAGTGTTGCTTTCAAAAATGTAATCGCCAATGGCCTGGTGCTCGACAAGGATGGCAATAAAATGTCAAAGCGGTTGGGCAATGCGATTGATCCTTTCATAACCATCGATAAACATGGACCTGATGCAACTCGATGGTATATGATCAGCAATGCCAATCCATGGGATAACCTTAAATTTGACGTCAATGGAATTATTGAGGCGCAGCGAAGGTTTTTTGGAACACTGCAAAACACGTATTCCTTCTTCGCCCTATATGCCAACCTCGACAATTTTGATTGGAAGGAAAAGGAGATTCCTCTGAAAAATAGAAATGAAAGCGATCAATGGATCATTTCCAAATTGAATTCGCTCATATACATGGTAGAGTCCTCATATGAAGATTACGAACCCACCAGGGTGGCCAGGGCCATTCAGAATTTTGTCATTGATGATTTGAGCAACTGGTATGTCAGGTTGAACAGAAAAAGATTCTGGAAAGGCGATCTCAATGATGATAAAAAAGCGGCATATCAATCATTGCATAACTGTCTAATAACTGTTGCAAAGCTGGCGTCACCAATAGCGCCGTTTTATATGGATAAGCTCTACCTGGATTTAACCATTGAGAATGAATATGGCTCCAATTCAATTCATTTGACTGATTTTCCGGTACAGGATCCTTCCCTTATCGATGAGGATTTGGAACAGCGGATGACTTTGGCTCAGAATATATCATCGCTCGTTCATTCATTGAGAAAGCAGCACAGATTGAAGGTTAGACAACCACTATCGAGGATATTGATCCCGGTTTTGGAAGATAAAACGAAAAACCAGATTCATGCTGTAGAGGAAATTATCCTGAACGAAATAAATATTAAATCTATTGAGTACGTTGATAATACGTCGGGGATCATTATTAAGAAGGCAAAGCCCAATTTCAGAAAGCTGGGTCAGCAATATGGCCCGAAAATGAAAGCGTTGTCGAAGCTCATTGCCGGTATGGATCAGGAGGCAATTTCCGCATTTGAGAAAAATGGTTCTTTATCCATGAATTTGGATGGGGAAACCATCACACTTTCTGACGATGATTTATTGATTCAATCAGAAGACATTCCAGGATGGACCGTTGCTACCGAGGGCGGGATTACCGTTGCCCTCGATATCAGCATCACCGATGAGCTTTCAAAAGAAGGTATGGCCCGGGATCTTGTAAATAGAATTCAGAATCTAAGAAAGGACCTTAATATGGATGTTCAGGACAAAATACAAATTCTGGTCGATGATGGAAATCAGGTTGTGACTGATGCCATAGTGGATAATCATGCATATATCTGTGAGGAAACCCAGGCCCTGGAATTGAAGGTTGTCAGTGATATTAAAAACTACAACGAAATAGAAATTGACGATTTGATTGTCAGGCTTAGTATTGAAGTGTTAAAACCTGATTGAGAAATCAGCGTTAAAAAATAGAATTCAAAACAGGAAAGACATAAATAATAGAATGAAATATTTTAAATTTTATCTGCTTACGATCGGAATCATCCTACTTGACCAGGTAGTGAAAATGCTTGTATTTAACAACATGGGACTTGGCCAGGAGATTCCTGTTTTCGGAGAATGGTTTAAAATTCATTACACGGTAAACCCGGGAATGGCCTTTGGGCTTCAGCTCGGTTCTGAATTCGGGAAACTTGCCCTTACTATTTTCAGGCTTATTGCCATGGTGGGAATAGGTTACTATCTGTATAGCTTAATAAAAAAGGGCGTCCCGCAGGGGCTTAGCTGGTGCATTGCCTTAATATTGGGTGGCGCTGTAGGAAATGTTATTGACAGTACATTTTATGGTGTATTGCTCGATGGGAATGTCCCTCCAAATGTTCCTACACCATGGTTTCACGGCCAGGTCATTGATATGTTTTATGTTGATATCTGGGAAGGAAGAGTAGTGGATTGGGTTCCTTTATTCGGAGGAGATTATCTTTCCCTATGGCCAATTTTCAATATCGCTGATGCTTCAATATTTGTAGGCGTTTCCATCATTTTAATCTTTCAAAGGTATTTTTTCAAGGAACAGGAAACTGAAAAAGAGATGACCCCTGAAACAGTTATTTCAAAAGAAACAGAACCTGAAAATATTTGATAGCATCTCATAAACGCAACAACTACTATCCCTTTGGTCTGACTTTCAATGAATACCAGAATCAGGGGGAACAGGGGAATGACTTTCTCTATAATGGGAAAGAATTGCAGACGGACCTTGGGCTGGACTGGTTTGACTATGGAGCGAGGATGTATGATGCGGCATTGGGACGTTTTCATGTCGAAGATGCATATTTTGAAAAGTACTATTCAATAACTCCATATCAATATGCAGGCAATAACCCACTGAATACAATTGACATAAATGGGGATAGTATTTGGACAGTTTTTGCCAATAATTCAGCGAAGAGTTTATCAATTTTAAAAAAATGTTCAGAGATGAGTTTGGCCTTAATATTGGATACAATTCAAAGACAAAGATGCTTTATTGGGAAAGTAATGTAGAAGGTTCAGAATTAAGCCAATCTGAATCGGCTACTGACTTTTTAAGAGGGGCTTTGCAGGATACAAATAGTGGCAAGAAGGGTTTTAGAAAATATGGAAAACTTGAAGTTGGTTTTAATTTAAGAAATGATACAGGCGGCTCAACAAATTATGGCAGTTGGCATTCAGGTACTACAAAAATTGATTTCGCAGATTTTAATAGTAATGGTAGTTTGAAAGGATGGAGCTATAATAATGTTGATATAAGATCTCATAATATGGCAAGAGTATTCGAACATGAATACCTCGGGCATCAACGTTTATATAGAGGAATGTCTGCGGATGGGACAGGTTACAAGACAGGAGCAGCAGTTGATATTACAAATGGCTATAGAAGGGAAAGACAGCTAAATGAAAGGCTGCATTACGAACAATATTATGACGGAAGGGTATTGTTTGGAAAAACTGAAAACTTTGAAACGCCAAAAGCATTAAGGAAGTATGTAAAGCAAGCGTTGAAAAGTAATATGCATAAAAACTATATTCAACGACAAAAAAAGAAATAAGTGAGAACGCGACAATATTTTTTATTTGGTTGTTTCCCTTTACTAGCTGCATTTATCAGTAGCCCAGTTTTAGTGAAATATTATTTAATTGAAAAAGGGGATAAGGGTTATGGGTATAGTCAAATGCAAAGTGTGCTTCAGTTAAATTACGATTCGACTTTTGTCAAAACGGTTACATTTCAAAACAACAATAAAAGAGTAAATGAAATAATAGATATTGAAAGCTATGAGGGGAAATGGCATCTAAATGAGGATACCTTGATTTTAGAGTATAATCCTATTGACTCAATTTTATTAGATAAAAGTAAATTTCTTGTTGGCAAAAGGAAAATTTACTATATACCTACACATGATGCGGAAAGGGAGAAAATTAACCCTAAACAATATCCTTGGAAGGTTTTGGCTGGTAAGCATATCACTAATTCTATGTAGCCTGATAAGCATTATTAGCTTCGATTAAAATAAAAGCCCCAGCTGTTTGGAGTCTGTAAGACTTCAAACTGTAAATGGAAATTGTCTGAACTATGATTTTTGTGATTATGGGAATAACATGATTTTTTTAAGAAGAAAGGATGTATAGTAAGGCGGCACCCTACTGGCGCAAGTCTGTGACTTGTGCCAAACAATGGAAAGCAGGGTTTTTAACCCGGGCTATGAAACAAAGAGCAAATTATGAGCACAAAGTATAAAATAAGAAACCAGGAAGCATTGCATTTTGTCAGTTTTGCAACTGTGGAATGGATCGATGTGTTTACAAGGCCGATATACAAAGATGTGATCATAGCAAGCTTAAAGTACTGTCAGGAAAAAAAGGGATTGATATTATATGCATGGTGCTTAATGACAAATCATATACACATGATTATTTCATCAGAGGGAAAAAATAAGCAAGAGGATATCCTGAGGGATTTCAAAAAATAGACACCAAAAAAGTGTTTGGAACTGATTGAAAATAATAGTAGTGAAAGTAGAAGGTACTGGATGTTATGGATGTTTCGGTCGGCAGGTAAAAAGAATAGCAATAATAAAAGCTATCAGTTTTGGAGACAAGACAATCATCCTATTGAGCTTGATACAAATGATATGATGGATCAGAAAGTGGAATACATTCACAATAATCCGGTATCGGAAGGAATAGTTGATCATCCGGAAGCTTACCTTTAGAGCAGTGCAAGGAATTATTCAGGAATGAAAGGATTAATTGAAGTACAATTTATCGAATGATGAAATTACAATACCAGGTCACAGACCTTACTTTTCATTTAA
>JAJRQT010000183.1 GCA_024280115.1 Bacteroidota bacterium
CCCGAATTTTACCATTTTTCTTAATAATGGAACTTTTGCAAAAAACACACTTTTTTTATTCATAAGCTTTCATTTGATGCAAAGCTATGAATATCAGAAACTTACAGAGGTTTCAGCCTCCTTTTTGTCTATTAAGCCGATACTTCACTAGAAACAAAATGATCAATGTGATCTACTAAATCAATAGACAGTTTGAAGTAATTTTTTTTGTAAACCCAAACACTTTTCTCTAAAACCAATCGAATCATATTTATTCAGTAACCAAGGTCACCTGTGAGCGATTTAAAACTGAGCCAGCATTAAATCTCCACTCAATTGCAGCAATGCCAGTTCTGCTGTTTTAGCAGAATACTTTGCCTGATTATAATTCAGTTGCGCATTCAGAAGATTTAGCTGTGCCTGGCGAAATTCAATAGAAGTGATTTGCCCCAATTTTTGCTGTTCCAGAGTTCGTTCAAAATTTCTTTGATTCGTCTGAAGGTTTTTCTTTTCTGCCTGTAATACGAAAAGTGAATTTTGATAAAATCCCCAGGCATTGTTTACATTTCTTCTAAGAATCTGCTTTGTTTGTTGTAATCCAATCTGCTGATTATTAACAGCTATTTTGGAATTTTGTATCCTTGTTTTTGTGGAACCTCCATCGAAGATATTCCAGGACAAGTTAGCATTTATAGTAGGGCCAATTGACGTCTGTTGCTTTAAAAACGAAGTTGGATCATTTACGCGATTAACGTAATTGTAAGCCGCGCTAACACCGATGTTTGGCATGAGAAAGGATTTGCTAATGTTGACGTCATATTCAGCTGTTTTTAATAATCCCTGATCCTGGAGTACTGAAACATTATTTTTCATTGCATGACTCATCAATTCTTCTCTTAATAATCCATCCATATAAATAATAGTTGTATCAACTTCAAACACCACATTTACGTCTCTGCCCAGCAGTACATTTAAATCTCGTTTAACATTTTCCAACTCTTGCTTTAAATTTAAAAAAGTGATGCTATCATTATTAAAATCAACTTCCGCGTTTAAAACATCCAATTGAGTGTTTTGACCGTATTCATATCCATATTTCATTCGCAACAACCTTCTGTTAGAAATTTCAATTGTTTCTACCTGACTATTAACATTTTGCGAAAGTCTTGCTACCTCGTAATAGGTCGCAAATAAGGTTAATATCGAAGTTTCGATAACCTGCCTGGCTTGCAACTCCGTGAGATTATAATTTTCCTTTAATCTGTCATAATTATACTTTCTTCCAAGCCCGTCAAAAATGGAATAGTTCAGTGCAACCGAACCATTAAATGAATGTGTTTGAGCGCCTTTCACCACCCGGGTAGAACCATCCTGGCTTTCGACAGTATTATCATTCACATTGTAATTAGCACCCCCGGAAGCTGAGATTGATGGAAGATATCCGCTATTGTAAATACTTGCACTATTCTCAGCACTTTCCACATTTCCTGCAGCAATTCTGATATCATAATTGTTTTCAAGTGCAATATCAACGGCAAGCTGTTTGGATAACAATGAATCCTGTGCATGCACATTGTAATATGCTATTGATAAAGGTATCAGGAATATATATTTAAATAATCTCATTTTGTTCTACTTTTTGTTCAATAATTGCTCTTTCTACTTCTTCTTTTGTAGGTTTTATACCGGTAAAATACCATTTCCAATACACCTTAAATTTATTGCCTAGGGAAAGCATCAATGGCAACATCACCAATGTTAAAACGGTTGCTAACGCAATACCATAAGCGATAGCTATGGCCATTGGTATCAGGAACTGTGCTTGTCTGCTCTTCTCCATAATTAGTGGTGATAAACCCGCAATGGTGGTAAGTGAGGTTAGGAATATTGCCCTAAATCTTGATTTCCCAGCCTCAAATAATGCATCGTCAAATTTTAATCCATCTCTAAGAAAACCATTGAATTTTCCTATCAAAACAAGACCGTCATTTACAACGATCCCAACAAGTGCGATTACGCCCAGATACGAAAGTATATTTATGGAAAAATTATGAATCCAATGCCCCCATGCTACACCAATCAAGCTGAAAGGCACCATCAGGATCAGCATCAAAGGCTGACTAAATGATCTGAAAGTAAAGGTGATGATGATAAATATAAGAAAGACGATTATAGGTAAAACAAGGCGGGCCGAACCTGAGACCTTACCTGCCTCCCGGTTTTGACCTTCGAAAGAAGCAGTCACCGACGGAAACTGCGCCTGTATTACCGGCAGAAGCTCCAACTTAATATTACTCATGATTTCCGTTGCGCTATTACTTGGGTCTTTCAAGTCTGCATCAACCTGTATTTCACGCCTTCCATCGAGGTGATTAATTGAAATCTCCCCTCTTGCAATTTGGTAAGAAGCAATTTCACTGAGTGGAACACGTTGCCCGGCTGAACTTACAATTCTCATGTCATCCAGATTTTTTATGGAACTTCTTTCCGATCGATTGTATCTCACCCAAACCCTTATTTCGTCTCTTCTTCGCTGAAAACGCTGAACCTGCAACCCAAAAAATCCGCTTCTCACCTGGCTGATGACATCGTTGAGGGTAAATCCAAGTGGATATGCATTATCCTTTAACCTGATCTCAATTTCTTTAATTCCTGCGGGATCATTATCAGAAATATCTTTTAATAGTGGATTGTCACTCAAAGCTGTTTTTAGTATATCTCTTGCTCCTTTCAACTCATTGATATTATTACCTATCAAAGCAACTGAAACCGGCTTTCCTCCAAAATTTCCTCCGGATCCGAACTCAACACTTTCAATTCCATACAATGGGCCAACCTTTTCATTTATAGCTGTAGCAATAGCAAAAGAAGGAAAATCGCGTTCTTCTCCAGGCAGAAGATTTATTCTTAATGAAGCATTTGATGTACCAGGACCTATTGTTTTGATAACATTCTGAACCACAGGTTTATGATCCAACTGCCTTTTTGTGAAATCTTCACTTACCATCCATGTGGCAGTTTCGATTCTTGTGATCAATGAATCGGTAAGACTCTCGTTGGTACCTTGAGGCATTTTCAAGGTAATGGTGACCCTGTCGCTGGCAATGGATGGAAAAAAAGTAAATCTGATGATCCCACCACTCATTGATCCCAAAGTTACAGCAAGAATTGCGATGGGTATGGCTAATCCTAAAAATTTGTTTTTCAGAAAAAACTTAAGGTAAGGTCCGTAAACCGTATCTCTCATCCAGGATATTAAACGATCAGCATGACGGTTGAACCAGTAGGACTTTTGATCTTTTGTTAAAGCCTTGGAATGAGCTACATGAGCAGGGAGGATAATCAGCGCCTCGATGAGCGAAATACTCAGCGTTAAAATTACTACTATGGCCACTTCGCTAAAAAATTCACCTATTCTTCCATCGAGAAAAAAGAAGGTAGAAAAAGCAACCAGTGTAGTGATAATTGCCGATGTAATTGGGGCAACAACTTCCATTGTTCCATCAATCGCAGCCCTGATAGGGTTTTTCCCCTGTTCAAAATGGAAATAAATATTCTCGGCGATGACAATCCCATCATCTACCAGTATCCCAATGACGATGATCATTCCAAACAGGGATAGTACATTGATCGTTACCCCCAACATATGAGCAAAAATAAACATCCCAAAAAATGAAATTGGAATGCCAAATGCCACCCAGAAAGCGAGTCTTGGCTTAAGGAAAAGCGCTAAAAATAATAAGACAAGGAATATTCCCTGTCCACCATTCCTCATCAACAATTCCGTCCTCTGAACGATTGTAATGGATGCATCCCTGGTAATATCAATTTGAACATTGGAATGGGTCTCATTAAAATCTTCAATATATTCTTTAGTCAAATTAGCTACGGTAATCAAATCTTCTGAATTGGTCGTACTTACGCGGACTGTTACTGATGGACTCCCGTTAAAATATGATCTGTTCGGATTTTCTGACCACTTGTCACTTACCTGTGCAACATCACTTAGCCGAACTTTATTTCCGGATTCGTCAGATTTTACAACAATATAATCTAACTCCGAGCCATAATATGCGCGGTTGCTAACCCGAATTAGAAATTCTTCTGTTTCAGTTTTGATAGATCCTCCGGTCACGAGGATATTAGTGCCTGCAATTGCATTGGCCACATCCCTGAAGGTAAGATCATAAGCTCTCAGCTTATCCTCATCTACGGCAATCTCTATTTCTTCTGCGGGGTATCCACTGACTTCTACCTGGGAAATCCCATCAAGGGCTCGTAAATCAGTCTCTACTTCACGCGCTATTAGTTTTAGCGATTTCAATGAAACATTGTCACCATGTACTGCCATAGATACTGCTTCGGTTCTGAAAATAGATTTTGAGATCACCGGAGGTTCCATCCCTACCGGATAGGAAGGCACCTTGTCAACAGCATTTTTAACATCCTGCAGCACTCCATCAACATCATACCCCTTTAATACTTCCACCATGATTTGAGCTGAATTTTCAGATGAGGTGGAGGTAAATCGATCTACTCCAATTAATCCCCTGATGTTATCTTCAATTTTCAACACAATGCCCTCCTCCATCTCCTGAGGTGAGGCACCCGGATACGCCACACTAATATTGATTAGTCTCGACTCATTCAATGGAAAAAAGGAAGAATTAAGTGTGAAAATACCAGCAATCCCCAATATCACCACAGCTAAAATGAGGGCATTACCGGCGACCGGGTATTTAATGAAATGTTCTATTACTTTTCTCATATAATATTATACTTCAACAGTTATTTAAATGTAAATGCTTGAATGCTTGAATGCTTGAATGCTTGAATGCTTGAATGCTTGAATGCTTGAATGCTTGAATGAGCAAACGAATTACTCTGTTTATATTTGATGAATTTTTCACTTTTATCAATCTGTTTCATTCAATCTTTTTAGATCAATCTCCTTCTTTCAATCTCCTTCATCATAAATCATCCTGGTAAATTTTGACTTCCATCCCTGTATAGGCTCCAGGTACATTTTTTGAAAGTATCTTCTGCCCATCGTTCAAACCTTTTACAATTACAGTTTTCTCATTAAAAAAGACAGGATTAACAGACACCAGCTGCAAGGCGCTGTCTTGAACAATATACACTTTTGATTCATCCACGAGTAAATTCCGTGTTATCTCCATAGATTCTTCAATCGGTTCACCAGTCATTATGGCCTCCAGGTACATGCCCTCACTTAAATTATTTCCGGACAATTCGATATAAACCTTCACCGTTTGTGTGGTCCGGTCCACCTTGCCATTTATGCGTATTATTTTACCCTTCCACTCAATTGTATGATTTTCAGTATCTCTCACAATTACTTTTTTCCCAACCTTTAAAGAAGGTATGATAGACTTATTCACGGCAACTTCCATTTCGTAAACTGTAGGATCGATAAATTCACCGAGTTTTTGTCCGGGTCTCACCAAAGATCCCAGAGTCACCAGTGCATCTGTAAGAATACCGTTATAAGGTGCCCGGAGATTATACTTATTCAGGATAATCTCCATATTCTTAGTATTATAAAAGGTAGTATAAATATTCCGGCCGGTTACAAAAAACTTTTCCTTGTCAGATGACGGTTCGGGCAGCTTTGCAACCGGTTTGCTCATATCAAAATTTCTGAGATATGCATCCCATTTTTGATAAGCTTTCGGATAATCAAGCCTTAAATCAGGGAGAATTGAGGTAATTAGATTTTGAAGGTTGCTTTTTTGGGCCTGAAGATTAGCATAATAGTCATCATCTCTGATGCTCACGATTATCTCCCCTTTTCGATAATGTACACCGGGTTTGAACTCCTTTCTTGTAGTTTCCATTACACCTTGTACTTCTGCAAAAATGTCAATTCTGTTTTTAGCCATCAACCTTCCACTTTCCAAAACAGATACCTGAACACTCTTATTTTTCACGGTTTCTATAAAAACAGTTGGAGCTACCTTTTCATTTTTAGGCCTTCGCTTCTTCTTAGTATTTGCAAGATCCCTTGCTATATATGCCGCAGCTACTATCAACAATAATCCTATGACAATGGTTATGTATTTCCTCATAATTTTATTTAGTTTCTATTGCAACTAATTCATCCGACTTTATGTTATTCATTAATTTTTTTAACACGCTGATAGCAAGGCCACGCTCTTCTTCAGAAATTCCCTCCTGCATTTCTCTGATCATTCCCATGATGACCGGCTGAGATTTTTTAAGTATTTTTTCTCCGTTGGCAGTAATGTAAATTCTGTTGACCCTGTGATCTTTTTCTGAGGGTATCCGGGCAACCAGGTTTTTCTTTTCCATTGTTGTCAATAACCTCGTTAACGAAGCTTTATCCCTACTCGTCAGAAATGCAAGGTTATGCTGAGACTCTCCATTTCTTTCCTGAAGTATCTTTAACAAAAGCCATTGTACTTTGGTCAGGCCAATGCCATTTTCAGAAAATCTATCCATGATAAAATAGTCTATCACTTTCATAGTCTTCCCGATCCACGGCATCATTGTTTTATCAATATCAATCATCCAGCTCGTCTATTTTTATTTGCAAAGCGCAAAGATATTATTTTTTTAGTTTATTAATTGCATATGCAACGATAATAATTCAGCAATTTATTTCTGTAGTTAATATTGTTCCTTAAACGGCTCGATAGTTTTATTAGCGGATATGTATTCAATTATTCGGAATTGGTTTTTTGCTTAAATTTCTTTCCAATATTCCTATACCATTCAAAATTGTTAGATTTAAAATATTTTAAAATTAATTTCAACAGATGACAGCATTACATCAACATTGGGTGCTTTTGTACTAATTTTATATTTGATTAAAACACCAATGGATTGAAGATCGAATTACGACAAAGAATGTAGTGACAAAAGAATTGAGTTGTTGGCATAGCGGTCTTAGCTTATGATTTTCAAATAAAATCCTGTCCAAGCTTTCGCGAAATTGTTCTGAATAAACATGGACGAAATTAATATACGATCTTATGGTCTGTGTGCCACAGACCATGGATGAGTCCACTCCGAAAAGTCATAATTCACTGATTTTCAACTATTCTACCCCTAACCACTAAAGCCTGCCTGTCCGGTAGGCAGGGGGAAGTCGTTGAAAATCAACGAATTCTGCAAAGTCCCCTTCAGGGGATTTAGGGGTGTTATACTTTTCGGAGTAGGCTCATGTATTAATATTTTATTTTGTCAATCAGATAGATAAGTGGATAAAAAACAAAATTGAGGTTGAGTATGAATTATAAATGTGATTATTCCCAGTTGATGTATCGCTTATATTTCAAAAACAATACAAAATTTGAAAATGAGTATTGTTCCGTATTCTCGTCGCGGGTATTGAAAGAAAGTAAAACAACCTCATACCTGTTTACTATATTCTGTCTGTAACCCAATCCTACATCAAATCTATGTGTTGCAGCGGTAGTAAATCGCACATCGTCACCAAAAGATACGCTGTAAATTTCATAGCCTAAAATTCCATAAAATGTCTTATCGATCAGGGAATTACGATTGATAGGTACACTTGTGCTGATTTTGTAACGCGCCCTGAAATTATTGTCCCAATTGTGCACCCCTATCGTGTGTTCAAATCGCTGTTCTAATCTAAGATATTGAACAAAATTGAACCTCCAGAAATATGGCCACCTAACCTTCACTCCAGCCCATGGCCTGATTTCGATGGCATTATTATCATGTTCGTTGATCTTATAAAGTAAACTTAAACCAGCATGTAAACTTAAGACACCGGTAAATTGCCGGTCTATTTGAAACCTTGTATAAAATCTTGTAAAAGTCGGAGTTTCATAAGAATGCTGATGTCCAAATGTCTGACTGTAAACCCATTTATCATTCAATCTCCAGTTGAAAAACGCAAATGCCCACAATTGTTTTTCATAGATCTGTTCATCTTGACCATAGGTCTTTATAAGCGGAGTAAATAAAAAAAATGTCAACAAAAAAAATACTTTAATCTTTTTATCCTTCAATTGTCGTACGCTCTAAAATAATAATTCCAAAGATAAAATTTGATAGCAATTAAATACCAACTCGCACAATGATTTTTATAAAAATTCTAATGGTATTTAAGTGAAAATATCTGGTTTTGATAATGATAATGTGACAATGCAAAAATAACTTTTGTCTTATTCGATATGTCTTTTATTTCACAGTGACGTTAATCTCATTTCCTTCCTTTTATTATAGGACCTGTCTGCCGGTCCATGTCAATTAGTTAAGGAATTTTCTTCTTTCAAGAGCGAAAAAGAGCTGACCCCTTAACGAATTGATATTGGTCTTCCGGAAGGTTACATTATTATTGCATTGTAGCACTATTCCATTTTTCATTTGGCCTCAATGCTGCCAGATAGATTGAGGGTGATATCACTATAAATAATTTTCGATAAGCCCTGTTGTTATTTTAAATTTAATTATAGATTTCGAAATCAAGTATGATAATTTTACTATTTTACAAATGATTTAAAAATAATATTTAGTCTCACTTGTTACAACTGAAAACCACCTTTACAATTTTCAATTTATTGGTTTTCCTCTGCATAATTAATAATGCGGAAGGCCAATCTATAAAAGGGAAAATTATTGATGTTTTATCCAAACGGGGGATTCCATTCGTCAAAATTTCAGACAAAGTTCTTAACCACGAAATTCTTACAGACTATAGAGGGTATTTCGCTACAACTCACGGGAGTAAAATTAAAATCCATCATCCGTTCTACGAAGAAAAAGAATTCAACGTCAATGAATTCGACACGCTTATTATTATAAGTCTTACTCCAAAAAATGAGATCGTTTTTAATGAAAAACAAGCTGAAAATGGATTGACAATACTTTCTCGTCATCATGAATTCCTCCCAATCACCAGCACTACTGAGTTAGATTCGTACGAATTTTTAAGCTTTAATAAACTTGAAGTATTCGAAAAGTCAAGTATTGATGATGACTGGGAATTGAAAACGGCCCTGGAATCGATTGAAAAAAACAAATTTAAATTCCCTGACAAAAAGTATAGCAAGGTAGTGATGGCCCGCTATGATGATGGAGACAGCAGTAATATTGGATTTATACCTGTTAACAGCTACAGCGTTTCTGAAAAAAATGAATATATATTCGCTTTAGGTATCAAGTATTACAATCCGCTATTTCATGGCGCCCAAAATAGATACGAATATGCGTTGGTTGATTCCATAATGCACGGTGAAGAAATGATAAGGATAATATTCTTCAGGCCAAAACCTAAAAAAAGATTCATTGGCCTTACAGGACTTCTTTACTTCTCAGGGGATCACTACGCACATTGGGGAGGATTTACTATTCCTTACGATAAAAAAATTAAGGATTTCGAAATTGCTTATTACCAATCATTAACAAGTAAAAATACCCGCTTCTTAAAAGATCTTCGGGTAATACTGACCCTTAAAAATATACCTAATTATAATAAAATCACAATGGTTAAACGCTTTGCCACTAATTCGCATCCGGATTTTGGGGTCCTAAACATCTCAAATAGCAAATGGGTCGATATGGCAATATTTAATCAAAGAAAAGATACTTTGGATGATGACACATGGATGATGACCCAACATATTAACAAAGACAAACTTGAATATATTAAAAAAGATACCGTTGATAGTAAATTTATTTCATCAAATACACTTAGGCTGGCCATCAACATCTATGAAGGGAGATTGGGCTACAGGATGAAATATTTTGACATAAACAATTTGTTTGCTATCAATAAATTTGAAGCAGTAAGAATAGGTTTCGGTTTACAATCTCATGAAAACTTGTCAAATATCTTCACATTTGGAGCTTACTTCGGATACGGTTTTGGTGACAACAAATTTAAATATGGGGCTAATGTAGGTGTCAATTTTGGAAAAAGGAGGAATAACCTACTGTCATTTAAATATACCAGGGATTTAATGGAGCCCGGACTGGTTCATTTCATGAATAAAAAACAAGATTTGGTAAGAGATTTTTTCACCAGCAGGATGGACGATTACAAATCGGGTATGGTATCATTGACCACTAAAATAAACTCGTTTCTATCCAGTAAAATTATTTATAATGATTATTCACTAACTCCTCTTTATGACTACATATTCAATCCCTTCCAAAATGAAATAACAGGTCCCCAAACTTTTAAGTTCAGTGAGACTTCCCTTCAATTTAATATAGGCACTCCCTTTTCCGATAACCACTTCCTTCGAAAAATCCTCTACCGGGAAAAACTAGTTACAAGTAATTTGTATTTAAATGTATCTAAAGGATGGGATAATCAACTGGATGGCGAATTTGACTACTGGAAAATTAACGGAAGACTCATTTCCAATTTAAAACTGAATCAACAAAGTGTACTTAAAGTAGTACTGGATGGAGGTGTGATGACCAAAGACCAACCATATCCTATCATGTTTGGTGGCCCGGGAACGGAATTTGAATTTACTGGTCTCGTTATAAATAATGCCTTTCAAACCATGAAATTATATGGATTTTTCACTGATAGATATGCCCATACATTCATTGACTATAATGTTGGAAATGTATTTTTCAAGAAGTCAAAATTCAAGCCAGAGCTCGCATTAGCGCTTAATATTGGCTGGGGGAAATTAATGAGCAATAAAGATTACCATGAGGACATAGAGGTTCGTGATTATAGCCGTGGGTATTTCGAAACCGGTGTGATGCTGAACAATCTTTTGCGTCTGAAAATTTATAAATATTTTTATGGCGGACTCGGGTTAGGCGCCTACGTGGGATTTGGTCCGGATGCCGAAAGAGGTTCTTTTGCCATAAGGATTTCTTATGAGTTGGGAACTTTGTAAAAATCTCACAATAGACAAATTTCATTCAGCAAATCCGAGGCAATTGTTCTCCAATTAACATAGACACTACTCTTTTCCCGCCAATACCGGATTTAACGATTACTTTTTTAGGATAATCAACAGTTACCGATCCGACAATTGCAGCATTTGTACATTTTAGATCTTTCTTTAAAACACTCAAAACTTCATTTGAAACTTCCCTGGCAACTATTGCTACAAATATCCCTTCATTAGCAACATAAATTGGATCTAATCCAAGTAGCTCACAAGCGCTTGAAGTTTCCCTTAAAACAGGAACTGCCTGCTCTTCAATTTCTATGGATAATTTAAGATTCGAGGCGATTTCGTTTAATACTGTTGCTAACCCTCCCCTCGTCGGGTCTCGTAAAAATCGAATCTTACTACCAAAATCATCAATGAGTTTATTGGCAATATCGCCTATGTATTGCGTATCGCTTTCAAGAGAGGTTTCAAATTCCAGGCCTTCTCTTACCGACATAATAGTCATACCGTGTGTACCAACATGACCACTCACAATTACCTGATCTCCAACCTGAATATTGTCAATGCCAATATTGGCTTTTGGCAACACCTCTCCTATTCCCGATGTATTTATAAAAATTTTATCCCCCTTTCCCCGCTCTACAACTTTTGTATCTCCTGTCACCACCTTCACATCATAAAAATCTGATATTTGCTTGATTGACTGAAGAATATCCCATAATTCAGTCACTTTCAATCCTTCTTCAATGATGAGTCCGAGGGATAAGTATTTCGGCACAGCTCCGCACATAGCCAGATCGTTCATTGTGCCGTTTATGGCCAAATCACCAATATTGCCACCAGGAAAGAAAATCGGAGAAACGACAAAGCTATCTGTAGAATAGGCAATTTTCCCATCGACCTGAAAAACAGCCCCATCGTGTTGTTGAGCTAAATATTCATTGGAAAAATGTTTAAAAACTACCTCTTCCAATAGCCTGTTCGTTAAAAACCCTCCACTACCATGCCCTATGGTAATTGTATCAAAATCAAATTCCGGCATAGGGCAGGAATAGTTAAAATTTATCTTTTTGGTCATAGATAATTATTTCAAAATTTTTATTGACTATAGTTATAATATGCAGCACATGCCCCCTCCGAAGAAACCATAGGTGCTCCCAGAGGATTTTCCGGAACACATAATTTACCAAAATGAGGACACGCTTTTGGTTTTTTCAAGCCTTTTAATATCTCTCCCGCAATACACTTATTATCGGGCTCTTCTCCTTCAGGATTGAGATTAAATTCAAAATTTGCATCAAATTCTCTGAATTCATCATCCAATTCCAGGCCGCTTTCAGGAATGTTTCCGATTCCTCTCCAGATTCTGCTGGCAACCTTAAATACCCGCTCGATTATACCTTGTGCCTGCTCATTGCCCTTTTTAGAAACTACTCTTGAATATTGATTTTCCAACAATGCTGTTCCTTTTTCCAATTGACTGATGCACATCCAAAGTCCTTGTAAAAGATCAACTGGCTCAAACCCAGTAACCACAATGGGCACCTTATACTTTTCCACAATTGGGATATATTCATTAGTCCCCATGACCGTACATACATGACCGGCGGCCAAAAAGCCATCTATGTTGGTTTCCTCATCTTGTAACAATGCCATCATCGCCGGGGGAACCATGACGTGAGAAGTGAGTAAAAAATAATTATAAAGGTTCAACTGCTTAGCCTGTAGCACTGATAGGGCATTTGCCGGTGCCGTAGTTTCAAATCCTACCGCAAAAAACACAACTTTCTTATCAGTTTCTTTTTGTGCAATTCGGACAGCATCCAGGGGGGAATATACAATTCTGACATCAGCGCCTTCTGCTTTTGCCTTTAACAAACTCTTTTCTGACCCCGGAACCCGCAGCATATCACCAAAAGAACATAGGATACTATTTTCGCTTTCAGCTATTTTAATGGCGCTATCGATTAATGCAACCGGTGTAACACAAACAGGACATCCGGGACCATGGACCATGGTTATCTCGGTTGGCAACAGGTCAACAATTCCGTTTTTGACCAGGCTATGCGTCTGACCTCCGCAAATCTCCATAACGGACCATGATTTGGTAACGGTATTGTGGATTTTATCCAAATATTGCTTTACAATTTCGGCGTTTCTAAATTCTTCAAGATACTTCATAAATCATTCAGTATCTGGTGCGTTTTCATCGATTTCACTATTCAGTTCATCAATTTCCTTGAAATACTCCATTGTTTTTCTGGCCTCTTCTTCATCAATAATATTCAAAGCCATCCCGACATGCACCAACACATAATCACCTATTTTAGCTTCCGGAACAGCGGCGAAGTTTATATTTCGAATTACTCCGTCAAAAGAAACCTTTCCCGTCCTGAACAAAGGATCTTTAGAGTCTTGAAATGAAACTATTTTACCTGGTATTGCTAAACACATTATTCTAAAATTGAATTAAATTTTGATATTATCTTCTCAGTTCGCTTATTTTCTGTATGGGCATAGTAAGCAACCAACTGACCATAACTGACGCATTCATCATTTGGAGATAGTTCATTATGGAAATAGAGTTTATAATTATTTCCAAGACGTTCTATGACCATGTCAACCAACAATCCATTTTGAAATACTCCTCCGCTCATGGCGATTGTATTAATTTTTGAAAAATCTGCTATTGTCTCAATAAGCTGAACCAATGTAGTATGAAATCTGACAGCGATCAAACCATGATTTTCTCCTGCATTTATATCTTTTATGATAGCTGTTAATAATGGATTGAAATCCACAACGCCTTTTTCGGTAATTTTAAAACCATACCCATCAATATTTAGTCCATGTTGATCAGCATACTTACGGGCAAGGCATTCCAGATACATGGCAGCTTCACCTTCGTAGGTATTTATATGACACAGGCCCAACAAACTTGAAACCGCATCGAAAAGCCTTCCTACGCTGGACGTTTTAAGTGTAGATCTCTCCAAAACCTTTGTATAAAGTTCTATTTCCTGTTCTGTAAATTGTGCCTCGATCAAATGATACTCCAATCCGAACGAATTCATAATTGCCATTGCAGAAAGCCTTGGTTCCCGGGACATTTTATCTCCCAGTATGTGTGGGTAGTACGATAAATGTGAGATTCTTTTCACCTTTCCGTTGTCAAAACTAAAAAATTCACCACCCCAGATAGCGCCATCATTTCCCATCCCGGTTCCGTCAAAGACTACCCCAAGTATCTTTTCATCATTTGTCAATAAGTTATGCTCTCCTAAAACAGCCCAAAAATGAGCTTCATGATGCTGAACCTGGAATAATCCGGTATCGTGAATTGCAGCGAGTTCTCTGCCAAACAGGGTAGTAAAATACGCTGGATGTTTATCCACAATGATGATTTCGGGCTTAAACTGAAGTAGATTCATGAAATGTCTTACGGCTCTATCATAACAAATCTGTGCATCTAATTCTGTGGTATCACCGAGAAATTGCGAAATGTGGCACCTTCCTTTTTGCCATATACTAAAAGTGCTTTTCAGTAATGCACCCATTGACAAAACTTTTTCATCAAATAGCGGATCGATTGATTCCTGTAGGAAACCCGGAGCGTATCCCCTGGACCTTCTGATCATGATTTTTTGGCCGTGGGTATCCGTAAACCGAACTACCGAATCATCCTGGGGAACCTGTATCCGCCTGTTGTTCAGGAGAAAATAATCGACAAATAAGTTTAATGACTCTATTGCTTTTTGGTTTTCAAAAATAATCGGTGAGCCTTTAAAATTACCACTTGTGGCAAGTAGGGGTCGATTTAGTTTTTGAAGAATCAAAACCAACAATGGTGCATACGGGAGCATTACTCCAAGACGATTAAGTTTTGGTGCGATCAATTGCTGCATAGAATCTATCTTCTTTCCATCGATATTTTTCAACAATAAAATTGGTGACTGAGCGCTTTTCAGTTCACTCAGCTCATCTCTGGAAATTTTAAGATTTTTAAGAACAAACGCTTCATTGGGATACATCAAAGCAAATGGCTTGGTCGGTCGATGCTTTTTCTTGCGCAGTTCTTTTACATTCTCACTGTTTTGAGCATCGCACATTAGTAAAAAGCCACCAATACCTTTTATAGCTACAATTTTTCCGGAAAGGATTTTATCACAAATAAAATTTACCATCTCCTCTTCCTTCAAATTAATTTGCTTCCTATTTTTATCAACAATCCACTGACTGATTTTACAATCCGGGCAAGAATTTGTCTGCGAATAAAACCTTATATCCATTGGATTGTGATACTCAGTTTCGCAGTCGTCACACACCTGGAATGACTTCATGCTTGTGCGGGATCGATCATAAGGCAACTCCTCTTCGATAGAAAACCTTGGACCACATTTAGTACATGTCAAATATGGATATTGATACCTTCTGTTATCAGGATCGTTCAGCTCCTCACTGCATTGATCACAAATAGCAAAATCCGGAGTTATCAGTAAATCGGGAGTTCCCTGCAAATGACTTTCAATTATCGTAAAATCATTAAAAGTCCGATTGGGAATCTCAATATGTCGAATAGATGTGATTATAGATTGAGGCGGAGCCTCCCTTCGGATTAACTCCTCAAATTGTACAATTTTTTCGTCTCCGATATTCAGGAAAATATGCACTCCATCCATAGTATTTGAAACCGTACCCCGGAGATTTTGGTTTTTGGCCAGGTTATATATAAAAGGCCGAAATCCAACCCCCTGTACTCTTCCCTCAATATGTATATGGTAGCATTTCAAAACTATACTTTAATCCTTCACCTGGGAACGCAACCAATTGATCCACTCATCCATTCCTTCACCTGTTGTGGCAGATAATTCAAAAAATTCGAGGTGATGATTGATGCGGATGGCATATTCCTTTGCTTTTTCAACATTAAAATTGACATAAGGCAATAGGTCAATTTTGTTGATGATACAGATTTGCGACGAATCAAACATATAAGGATATTTGAGCGGTTTGTCATCTCCCTCTGTGACGCTGATAATAACAACCCTTTTATTCTCCCCTAAATCAAACATTGACGGGCAAACGAGGTTGCCTACATTTTCAATAAATAGTAAAGAATCATTTTTTAATGGCAACTTTTTGATGGCATGAATGACCATATGTGCATCAAGATGACACCCTTGGCCGGTATTCACCTGAACGACCGGTACACCTGTGGCAGCTATCCTGTCAGCATCGTTCATACTTTGCTGGTCGCCTTCGATAATCGAAAGTTCAATCTCATCGCTTAACAGCTTAATGGATTCTTCAAGTAAAGTGGTTTTACCCGAACCGGGTGAACTTACCATATTGATTGCAAATACATTTTTTGCCTCCAGGTAGCCCCTGTTCCTTTGTGCGAGTAGGTTATTCTCATGTAGAATATCCATTTCAAGGTTTACTTGCTGGTGGTGATCATGTGTATGTTGATGATCGTGATTATGATGATCATGATGTTCCGACCCGTTCTTAATGACATCATTATTTTCGCCGGGTACTGATATTTTTACTGCGTTATCTGGCTGGCCGCATCCACATGTTGAACACATAATATTAAAATTTAGATTAATCCTTTAATTAATAACAAATTGAAGGTGAAAAAAGTCCTCAATTGTTTAATTCGAACATAAATTAGTTTGATATTAGCACACTTCAAATGATAAATATCATGTAATTTTAATTTGGTTTTATGGGTGTTTGATTCTTCACCCAAAACTGACGTTATGGACAAAATAAAACATCTCAAATATCTTGAATCGTATTTAACAACTCACAGAAAATTACTCTTCGATGAAATCTCTCGTGAGAGGACGAGACATTTCACCATTGTAGCAGAAGATACCTATCAGGAACACAATGCCAGCGCGCTTGTCAGAAATTGTGATTGCTTCGGCATCCAGGA
Source organism: Bacteroidota bacterium (assembly GCA_024280115.1). GTDB lineage: Bacteria > Bacteroidota > Bacteroidia > Cytophagales > Cyclobacteriaceae > JAAUQL01. Next base: position 16,804 of record JAJRQT010000183.1, read on the forward strand.
GTTGCATATTATTGAAGAACATCAGCGGTACCGGCTCGCCAAAGCGATGTCGCAGGGTTCTGACAAATGGGTTGATCTCCACTATTACAGTGAATATGAAAATAATACACTGACCTGTATTGAGCACCTCAGAAGCCGTGGATATGCCATTATTGCCACTACCCCGCATGAAGATAATTGCCTTTTGGAAGATTACGATATCGGTGTTAAATCTGCATTCTTTTTCGGAAAAGAAACTACCGGACTGTCTAAAGAAGCGCTCGATCAGGCTGATGGCTATCTAAAAATCCCGATGTTTGGGTTTTCAGAAAGTTTCAATATTTCCGTATCGGCAGCGGTGCTGATAAATTCAGTTATGAGCAAATTGAGGAAAAGCAATACTACAAATTGGAGACTTTCCGAGGAAGAGATAATTGATTTGAAAATTGAATGGTGTATCAAAACAATTCAGAATGGGGAGCGCATTTCAGAGAGGTATCTTGCAGACAACACCTGATTTAAGTCTGTTAATAAACATAAATTCTAAGCAATAAACTATACATCACAAACATCAAGCACCAACGAACAAACCTAAATATGGAAGGCAGATAAATCACGATGCTCAATAAGTAAATGATCAACGCTGTTTTGGTCATTTGAAAATTGAAACTTGGAATTTATTTGTTATTTGAAATTTGATATTTGTGCTTTATAGATGAAACTCCTTGACATTAAGGTTGAGCAGTTATTATATCATTATCTTAATCTCTGGTTTTCTATCCAGGTTGTCCTTCATGGAGCCCATTCCTTCGAGTTTTAAGTAAACCTTTGGCACATAGGAGTATTCGGCATATTGTCTTTGACCAACCGGCATCACCACCTCCCTGGTGTTGTTATGAAAATCATTTACGGCAGTAGAAACCGGGTACAGGTTGATGGAATTTGACTCTAATGGTCTCAGCATCCTCATAATTTCATTTAATGGTGTAGCAGGCCTCAAAAATTTTCGGCGCCTTCCCGGTGGAATGATTACGGGCATTTGCTTGTTGAACTTCTTCAGACGTTTGTTGGAATGGGTCGTAATGATGGAAAAGGATTCAATAATTTTACTTCTGCCTTCGTTCATCCACGAATCCCAAATGCCGGCAAATGAAAGTAACCTTTGCTTTCCATCAAAAACCACAAATGGTTGCTTACTGCCTTTCTCAACCAACACCCAGGAGAAAAAGCAATTTGCAAGGACAATACATCTTCGGCGCCTGACGGGAACACGGTATAATGGGCTTTTTACGATATTCCCGGCAGGGGAATTGATGTTGTGATATTTCAGGTTTGGCTCTTTGGCCCAGTATGGCACCAGGCCCCAACGGAGCGCAACAATTTTATCCTCGAACCCTGCGCGAATGACTGGCAACTCCATCCCAAAATGTGCATTGTACGCCTTTTGAAAAGAGTATTGAAATTCGGCCTGAAATTCACGTTCTATAGCCTTTACACTGGAAACTATTGTATATCTTGTGCACATCCTCCACAATTGTTATGGAGCCAAAGTTAGCAAGAAAAACTAATAATTTTAGTTTTTACTAAATATTTTAGTTTAAAATTTATTGATCTTTATCCACATCAAACCTTGGGGTATTTTACTTTTTCTTATTGGAATTTTCGCCCTGGTTTGCGTCCTCACAAACCAATTCTTTCGTCCTGTGAGACACAAGCCTGGGTTCCTAAATTGAAAGTTTATATAGATAAGGTAATTGCCGTACCTGATACAGCATCTGTTTGATCTTTGCCACAACGGATTCACAAGACCGCTGCTATCGACTAACGAAAAAAATGATTTATTTACCAGCAAATGTTTTCAGCATGTGAGCCACAGACCGAGGGCCTTGGCTGGCCATCAACAAAGAGCTTTCATTAAATCGATGAGCATACGGATTCAATTTAAAACTCTATATGTCTTAATGTTAACCGCCTTTATATAATGCACTACTTCGGCCATGTTTTCCCTGGCCAATTATCGGTTCTGAAAGGAGAAGCAGGCAAACCATTTTTGTTGTAAAGATTACATTCAGGGTTGATAGCCCAACCGTATCTGACTGCAACCGGAGCTTTTACCTTATCACTTGACACAAAAACTTTTCCTCCTACAATCATAGCATTCGCCCAATAAAACTTCTTATCCTTTCCAGCAATCTGGAAACCGGTTAATTTTTCACCTTTCGCATTAAGCCCGTTTGCAACATGATCAAAAGCGATCTCAATCTCATTACCGTTGATTTCCATGGATTTATAAATAGGCCCGGAATAAACAACATCTTCTCCATAGGCAATTTTTCTGGCAGCCAATGCCAATCTCCTACCAACATCCTGCTTATTTTTTGGATGAATGTCAAACATTTCACCAATATCAATGGTCACTGCCATGCCAGTGTTCGGAAGCCTGAGCGCCATCAACTGGGCTTCTCTTAGTTCAGCCCAATCATCCTCTTTCGGCTGTGCAGGGATGTCCATGTAATTAGCAAGCTGAACAAACAGAAATGGGAAATAATTCATGCCCCACCGGATGCGCCAGTCTTCGATCATCGACTGAAAAAGCGCCCTGTACTGATATGCCCTACCCGCGTTGCTCTCTCCCTGGTACCAGATCACGCCTTTTATTCCAAATGGTATTATCGGATGAAGCATCCCATTATACAAACTGGCTGGATAATGTGAATAACCCTTTATCTCCGGAAAAGCCGGTTCTAAGCCTGTTTTGTATTTCCATGGACCCGCAAGGTTTTCCAAAACGGCGCCGCTCGGTGCATATAATTTCATGCGATCTTCCGGTCCTTCAAAATTCATATTTGCCCAAAAATGTAATGCTCTAACAGCAATCACATTTTTTCCGGATTTAACCAGCTTGGCAGGAACGGTATATTCTGCAAAATAGGGAGCCGTTGTGGAGCCAAGCTCTACTTCGTTAAAATAAACAGTAGCTTTATATGCAATTCTGCCCAGATCAAATTTCAATTCTTTGCCTTTGAATTCTTTTGGGATTTCAAGCACTTTCCTCATCCAAATAACCCCATCCAACTCTTCTTCCCAATTGGGAGCAATTACTACCGGCCAATCAGTGGAATTATAATTGACTTTATGCACACCTTTCTCAAGGCCGTTGAAAGAAGAATTGATGATCTCACTTTTTTCTTTATTTCTTTGTTCATTGGCAGCGATATCATCCTCCCAATTCGGTCCTTGTTCCAACTCGATTACTCTATCTTTAAAATCCGGCAAAGCCTTGAGCATTTCGGCGCTGGTCCATGCTTCTGCCGGAGTGCCTCCCCAATTACAATTAATCAAACCAATCGGAACATTGAGATCTTTGCGCAACTCTCTGCCAAAAAAATATGCTACAGCAGAAAAACCCTTTGCAACCTCCGGTGTGCATTTGTCCCATTGACCGCCTTCCAAATCCTCCTTTGGAGTTTTACCAACGCGTCTCGGCACATAAAAAAGTCTGATGTCTGGATCATTGGCATTCTTTACTTCTTCCGCTCCATTGTTTGAGCTTTCAAGTCTAAATGCCATGTTGGATTGTCCGGAGGCCACCCACACATCTCCAAACATCACATCCTTGAACTTTACTTCATTTTCACCCTTCACAATTAATTCATATGGCCCTCCGGCGGTAAATTCCGGGAGCCTCACCATCCATTTGCCATCTGCAGTTGCCTGCGTCGATGACACCAATCCGTTTATTTCAACAACTATTTTTTCTCCAGGATTTGCAGTCCCCCAAACTGATGCATTTACCCCTCTTTGAAGTACCATATTATCAGAGAATATTCTGGCTACTTTTACTGCTGAAAATAAGTCCTGACTGACAAATAGTGAAATCAGGATGACAATGGTTAAATTATAAAAGTGATGTTTCTTCATGATTTTTGTGTGTTGAATTATCGATAACAAAGAAAGTATAATTATAGTAATAAATTATAGATTTTCAACTTGGTTTTCTTTTCATTTGTGGTATAGATGCCACAAAATTGACAATTTTTAATCATGGTAAAATACAAGTTCCCCTCTATCCAAACTCTTGCTGGATTATTCATAATTATTTTATTAAATCAATGCGCTCCAAAAAAGGACACTGATGTCTGGATTACCATACCTCCTGCATATGATCAATATTTAAAAATTGATTTTGACGGAAAATCAATTTTGCCCAATGGAAGATTTATCGAACCTGCAGGAAATACTTTCAGAACTGCCCCGCATCCATACGGACTCACCTTAAGCCCTGATGGAAATATTGCCGTTACAGCCAATTCAGGGACTAACCCACTATCGATCACGATTATAAGGAATGTATTGTCAGAAAACCCGGAGATTCAACAAGTGCCTCCGGGGCCAGCCACAGAAAAGGGAATATTAGCTTCGGTATTTATGGGTTTGGTCATAAGTCCTGATAATGATAAAGTGTATGTCTCCGGTGGCCAGGAAAATAAAATATATATTTTCTCCACAAAAAATGGTGAAAAGCTCGATTCTATAAATTGCAGTTTTAAGGATGAAAATATTGATTATTCCCATGGATATATCGGGGATTTGGTGATGACAAAAGACGGTTCGACCATTTACGCTGTTGACCAGATCAACTTCAGGGTTGTAGTGTTGGATACTGAGCAAAAATCCCTTATACAAAGCACTCCTGTGGGGAGGTATCCGTTTGGGATCGTCCTTTCTCCGGATGAACAAAAAGTTTATGTGGCCAATGTAGGCATGTATGAGTATCAACGAATTCCCGGATTGACAGAGGAAAATATAAAAGAAAAATCTTTGAAATTTCCAGCCTTTGGATATGGCACTAAGGAAGCTGAAGAAGGCATTCACAACGACAGTGTGAATATTCCTGGCCTTGGGCCTCAAAATGCCATCGAATCGTTTTCTGTATTTACCATTGACATCACAGATAAAAACAATGCGGTGGTCATTGCTAAAAATAAAACAGGAAATCTTGTCGGCGCCATGGTCGATGGAGTTCCTGCGGTTGGAGGCTCCAGCCCGAATTCACTCACAGCCACAGATGATTATGTTTTCGTAAGCAATGGAAATAATGACAATATCTCCGTAATTGACACTAAAAATGATAAGATTGTTCAGCATATTTATCTTAAACCCGATGTACATTTAAGTTCGTTCAGAGGGGTTATTCCATTTGGTTTGGATGTTTCCCCAGATCATAAAAGGTTGTATGTGGCTGAGGCAGGTATTAATGCAGTGGGAGTTATTGATGTCTCCACAATGCAAGTGATCGGTCATATTCCAACAGCCTGGTTTCCTGCAAAATTGAAAGTATCAAACGATGGACAAAAGCTGATTGTAACCAGCGCCCCAGGATATGGCAGCGGACCAAATGGAGGACCAAAATTCAACAGAATACCAAGAGGCAGCTATATCGGCAACCTGATGCTAGGGGCGGTTTCGGTCATTGATATCCCGACGGATGAAGAATTGAAAGTATTAACCAAACAGGTCATCGACAACAATTATAAATTTGTAAAGGCCGGTGATGATTTTTTTAAATCGAGAAAAGACAATCCCATCCCACTCTATCCGGGAGCAAAGGAATCTCCGATCAAACATATCGTATTCATATCGAAGGAAAACCGGACCTATGACGAAATATTAGGCCAATTAGAAAATGCAAACGGAGAACCTTCCCTTGCTCGCTATGGACATTCTGCGACTTTTCTGAATCGAAAGAGAACGGACACTGTGGAGAATGCAACCGTGATGCCCAACCACCTGAAAATCGCTGGTGAATTTGCCTTCTCTGACAACTTTTATGTGGATTCAGATCACTCTGCAGACGGTCACCGCTGGCTGGTGAATACCTATCCCAATGAATGGGTTGAAACCGGTACCTCTGCAAGTTATGGAGGAAACAGAAGTTTCAGAGAAGACTCAAAAGCTCCCGGCATTTATGCATTTAACGGAGCTGCCGGAGCCATCTATCCCGAAGATTACAATGAAGCGGGTTCTATGTGGGATCACTTTGAACGCAATGGAATTGACTTTTTTAATTTTGGTTTCAGCATAATGTTTGAGCCGGGCTCTTACGATGTGGAATATAAATACACGGGAATCAGACAGGTTGCAAATTATCCCGTTCCACAACCTCTGTTTAACAAAACTTCCAGGATGTATCCTACCTACAATATGTCCATTCCAGATCAATTTAGGGTTGATCAGTTTATAAAAGAATTCAATGAGAAATGGGCAGACAATAACAATCTACCTGCTGTCCTCACAGTGATCATACCAAATGACCATGGGGCAGGTGACCGACCCGAAGCGGGATATCCTTTCCGGGAAAGCTATATGGCTGATAACGATCTGGCGGTCGGACGCATAGTAGAATATTTATCTCACACCTCCTATTGGCCAAACATGATGATCGTGATTACTGAAGATGATTCACAAAACGGAGTAGATCACATAGATGCTCACAGAAGCCTATTATTGGTTGTGAGCCCATGGGTGAAACGTAATTATGTAAGCTCCATGCATTACAGTTTTGGCAGTATCTTTAAAACTTTCTGGAACGTACTTGGCGCTCCGTACCTCAATCAATATGATGCCGCAGCCATGGATTTTGGAGACTTTTTCATGGACGAACCAGATCTTACTCCGTACGATGCCGTGCCGGTTGATTCGAGGATTTTTGATCCTCAATTAGCATTAGACCCATTCGATGAGCAATTTGACTGGAAGGCAATCGATGAGTCCCCAGAGTTGGATAATGTCCAGGATTTTATCGATGACAGCAAAGAGCGCGATGAGGACAGGTTAGAAAACCGGGAAAGAGAGAAATAAGGATCTGGACTCTTGTGCGTATTTCCTGGGCCTGTTGTACTTAGTTTCTCTTTTGAGATATAAACATTTAAAAATTACGTACATTTATCCCTGTATTTCAGGATATGTATTCCTAAAATACAGGGATAAATGCATTTAACATCATGGAAATTCAAAGGGAATTAACAAAAAATATTTTAAATAGTATCGATAATATTGCAGTAACAGCAATAATTGGTGCGAGGCAAGTGGGTAAAACTACATTGTCTAAAAGCGTTCTTAAAAACTTTAAAAATGCAATTTACTTAGATTTAGAAAAATACTCTGATTTAGCAAAATTAGAAGATGCTGAAATGTTTTTAGAATTGAATAAAAATGTCTCTATTTTTTGTATTGATGAAATTCAGTTAAAGCCCGGTCTTTTTAGTACTTTGAGAAGTTTTGTAGATGAAAATAAAAATGCACGTTTTATTGTGTTGGGTTCTGCATCACCAAACTTATTGCGACAAAGTTCGGAAACTTTAGCCGGAAGAATTTTTTATTATACGCTAAATCCATTCAACTATACAGAAATAAAAAATCACAAGTCCTTAAACGAATATCATCTGTTAGGTGGTTTTCCTAAAAGTGTCTTATCTAAAAACAAGTATGCATTTGAGTGGATTGAAAATTTTATTATCACATTCTTAGAGCGGGATATGCAAATGTTTGGGTTTACGTATCCGCCAAAGACAATCCGCAGATTGTGGATTATGCTGGCACATCTTAATTCACAGATATTGAAATACGCCACACTTTCTAAGTCTATGGGGCTAGATGCTAAAACCATTAAGAAGTATGTGGATATTTTACAGCATACTTTTATGATTCGACTATTAGAGCCTTATCATATTAATATTAAAAAGCGGTTGGTGAAATCGCCAAAAATTTATTTAAGGGATACGGGCATTTTGCATAGTTTACTTCACATTCGAACATATAACGAGCTGTACAACAATCCATACTTTGGCGCTTCGTGGGAAGCATTAGTAATAGAAAGCGTGATTGGAAAATATAACAACTGGGATTGCTTTTATTACAGAACCGCAGAAGGGGCCGAAATTGATTTGGTCTTAGTAAAAGGAATAAAAATTATAGCTATTGAAATTAAGTCGAACCTAACACCAAAATTGGCCAAAGGCTTTTGGAATGCGATTGCAGATATCAAAGCAACACAATCGTTTATTATTGCTCCTGTTAATCAGGTTTATCCATATAAAAATGGGGTTATGGTTTATAATTTAGAAGAGTTTTTAAAGTTGGAATTTTAGTGAAAATTCAATTATTAAAATTGCTTTCAATGGAATGACTCTACGAATATGGATTGAATTGGACAGACTCAACCATTTTTTTCGCCATTTGCCAGTTCGAAATGCTGTATCGGTTCTTCTTGTTTTCCTTTATACAGATCAATTTTTGAAACTTCAATATTTCTTGCTTTCGCATTAATCTCAAAATTTTCAATTATTTCAATGACGTCACAATGAATAAAGTGGGTATTTGAAGCATCGATTTCAACATGAGTGTCATTGGGAATTTGTTCAAAAGCTCTTTGGATTGATGCTTTATTAAGAAAGGTAACATCTTCAGACAATACAATTTTAAGTTTATCTTTTCCTTCCAGGTTTTCTCTTTTCATCTTGAAAGGAATCTTATAATTATTATATAAAATGACAGAAATGGCAACGACCATACCCAGTGTGATTCCTGTGAGTAAGTCAGTAAATATTATCCCAACTATAGTAACAACAAAGGGGCCAAACTGGCTTTTCCCCTGCCTGTACATTTTCTTGAAAAGCGCCGGTTTTGCAAGTTTAAAGCCAACCACCAGGAGTATCGCGGCAAGTGTCGCCAATGGGATAAGGTTCAATATTCTAGGAAAGGCAAGAACGCTTACTAGTATAAGTATCCCATGAAAAACCGTTGATGCTTTTGTTTTTCCTCCTGATTGTTGATTTGCCGAGCTCCGCACGATTACTTGCGTGACCGGTAATCCACCAATCAGTCCTGCTATGATATTTCCTATTCCCTGGGCTTTCAATTCCCGGTTTGTAGGAGTTACCCTCTTCAACGGATCAAGCTTATCAGCCGCTTCAACACTTAACAATGTTTCCAGGCTTGCCACAACAGCGATTATTATGGCTGTCACATACACCTGAGGATTTGAAAGAGCACTAAAATTCGGGAAAGTGAAATTTCCAATAAATTCGCCAATATTGCTTGACACTGGTAAAGACACAAGGTGATCAGAACTGATATTAAGCTGTGGATTATTTGTAAATGATTTATTTAGTATTATACCAACCCCCACTACCAGCAACGGTCCGGGAATTAATTTTGCAATTTTAAATTTCTTAAAAAAGCTGGAATCCCAAAGGATTAGAATAAACAGAGATACAACGGTAATTATTACAACACCGGGACTTATATAATCAATCATATTCCATAATTCTGAAAAGGTATTTTCTCCATCTGCCTGAAAGAATTTTTGATCTCCTTCCGGGTCTATATCATAACCGAAGGCATGCGGAATTTGCTTCAGAAATATAAGTATGCCTATACCCGCCAACATGCCATGGATTACCGACGAAGGAAAGTAGTACGCGATGATACCTGCTTTTGCAAAACCGATTATTAATTGAATGATACCAGCAAGCACCACCGCTACCAAAAATAGCTCAAAACCCCCAAGATCTGTAATCGCATTGAGAACTATTACTGCCAGACCGGCTGCCGGCCCACTTACGCCGAGCGAAGATCCACTCAATGCCCCCACAACTATTCCGCCAATTACCCCTCCGATAATGCCGGAATATAAAGGCGCTCCGGATGCCATGGCTATGCCCATACTTAATGGTAATGCAACTAAAAAAACGACCAGTCCTGCCGGTAAATCGTCTTTAAAATTTTTAAATGGACTTAAACTATATTCGACTTTCATATTGTATTTTGACTAAATAATTATTATGAGGATCCGAAAAATGAAAAATAGTAAAATCAAATAATTTTTTGATAATAAAACACTATTTTTTACTAACAACTCCAAGCTTGAATATTTGTTTATCTATTTGAGGCTCTTATGAGAGAGAAGAGTGTTGTTGGTTAGAAATCACAAGTCAGTAAATTGCATCTTACCATCACTGAAATTGTTTGGCTAGTTTAATTTAGGCTCTTAAAAAGCAACTTACGCTATAAAGGCTATAGTGCATACCTGGGTATCACTATTTTAAAAAAGGAAAAGGTAAAATTTAAAAATATTGCTACTTTGGATCGAGAATAGTAAACACGACGGCACGGCATCATAGCCGGATCGTTGTATGCCATTTGAGAAATTCAATGAATATAGTAAGTTTTAAATATTTGATTGTTATTTTATTATTCTCTGGACTGTTGTTTTCATTTCAGTTAAAAGAAAATCAAAATGACAATAATGAACTTGAAAAAACTATTTTACAAGTTGTAACAGCGTTAAAAGAAAAAGACACATTGACCTTAAATAAGTTGATCCCAAAAGATAAAGGTTTAATCGTTCTTTTCAGGCGAGGAGTATTTGACGAATATAGAAAAACTGACAAAATTGACTTTGATAATCCAGTACCGGAATATCTTCCTTACTTTGATTTCTCAATTGACTATAAATTGAGTTTCAATAGCCTTCCAACTTTTGACTGTGACAAGATGAAATGGAGTAAGTATGGACTCTACTGTGATACAACGACAATAGATAATTTACTTTCGACAACAGCACGAAATTTAAATAAATACCGAGAAGATAATATTTCTGAATTTGAAATTAAAACGTTTGAAAAAATAGAAAAAAGTAGCAGAAGAATTGTATTAGCTGACAACGATGGAGGTGAACTTATTTTTTACTTGACTTTAATAAATGGCAAATGGTATTTAACAATATTGGACAGGGTATCGAGTGATTGTAGTGCATGAAATAAGAAATGAAAGAAAAACGGCATACAAAAGAACATGTGAACAGTAGAATATTGAAATCATGGAAAACTTATGAATCACTCAAATTGGTTTTAACATCTATCTATTTTATTTCTAAATTCCTTATTCAAATATTTGAATGTTCTTAATTCATTATAAATCTGCATCAGTTGATTTCCAGCTTAGTGGCTTCAATTCCGAATAGATTTAGTTCTCTAAAATCGTCAAGCAAGACCCGATCAGCTTACAGCTTTTTGGCTGTTTCTGGATTTGGCATACTTTATTCTGCCATCCACAAAATACATATCAACTTCGCCTTTATTTTTTGCCTGTATTCTTCCTCTGTGGGTGAAAAAGAAATTACTTTTGATGTGTTTATATGTCTCCCCCGAAATGTTGACCCGGCCTACCTCACCACTGGTTTCCATTCTACTCGCAAGATTGACGGCATCGCCCCATATATCGTATGCAAACTTCTGTTTACCGACAACACCTGCTACCACCGGCCCTGTATTTATGCCAATTCTAATTTCAAAGAATGGTTCTTTTTTCAGCTCTTTTTCCGCTTTCCTTTTCTCTATAAAATCTCGAATGGCAAGTCCAACGCGTACCACATCCATGGGGTTTGAATCATTTTCTATTGGCACTCCGCCAGCGCACATATATCCATCCCCGATGGTTTTTATTTTTTCGACACATTTACGACCGACACGTTGCTCATAATTTTCAATGATCTGATCGAATGCCATAAAACACACATCCAATTCTCTTACGATCTCGCCGGGACTCATTCGGGATGCTATTGATGTGAATCCTCTAAAATCCGTAAACATGATGGTTACCTTTTTGTAATATCGTGGCACTACCTTCTTGTTTCGCCTCAATTCCTCAGCCACCGGGGCCGGAAGAATATTCAATAGTAGTGCGTCTGTTTTTGTTTTTTCATCTTTTAATTGTTGCTGACGTTTTTCTAAAAGAGTTTTTTGCTTAATGATCTGTATGTTTTGTTGTTCCAGCTTCTTATTGGTTTTTCTTTTATACTGATAGGCCACAATGGAAATAATTAAAAAATGAGTACAACGCCAATCCCGCTCCACAAGTAAAGTTTGTCTTGTTCATTTTCAGCTTCTAATAAATTCTTCTCAATCAAATTCAAACTATCGAGTTTCTGAATCTCTTTGAGTTTGGCAATTTCTATTTTAATAATTTCCGCCTTTTTTTGAGCCAGTGAGTCTTTCGACATATCCAGTGATTCCAGCGATCGTGCAAGAGAATCTTTGGAAATAAAAAAATCCTGGTAGTTTTTATAAATTGATCTGTAATAAGTTTCACTTGCTTTGTCATCCAACTCTGCAAAGCACTGAAAAAGTAAATTGCTTGATTTCAAAGCCAAATCATTATACCTGTTTCTTTCAGCGTGGACAAGTGCTGTTTTTAAAGCAGAAACAGCCCCTTTGAATTCGCCAATTATAAATTGCGCCTCTCCCCCATTTATTAGTGCCATTACGTATTCGTAGCTGCCCTGCATTTTAGATTTTCCAAACAAGACGTATGCTTTCTTCAGACTTTTTATACAATCTTTATAGTGCTGCTGTTCTTCATCCATGGAATAATTACCGGACTCTGCCATTCGTTTTTCAGTCATTCCCCGCTTATATGTAGCCCTGGCTTCCAGTAATGTATTTGAAGCTTTTGCGGCATTTGTTCTGGAAAGATTATAAAAATTCTTAGCTACTGGAAAATCTCTATGCTCTGTGTAATAATCTGCAATTTTAAATGCCAATTTTCCAGCCTGTAAAAACTGTTTATTTTCCGACAAATTTTGAAAGTGGTAAATTGAATCAGACACTGCGAACTCCTGTGCATAAATTACAACGTTAAATAGTAGGGTGGCCCCCAAAAAAAATACACTGAAAATCCGCTTCATTACGACATTATACCTGACTAAAAATTATGGCCTCAAAGATCAATATTATTTTGTGAACATTTTAGTAAAATATCTTACTACAATATCAATTGTAATATATATCAGTGGATTTCAATATAATGATAAACTTTCTTTTGATTACCTAAATTTGTCAATCAATAAAATTTTCTATTGCTTTATTAAATAAATACAAAACGAATGTGGCAAAAACACAACCTGATTAATATTCAAGAGCTTGAAAAAGCCCGAAACCAAATAATAAATGCCATTCAACTTGTCAGTGCTGCACCAAGATCATTTATGAAAAAAGACACCGTGTATGCAGATTGGCTTTACTGGGAAAAAGAAACAAATTCGTTTGACACAAAATCATTCGGAAATAAGGAAAAGATAAAGATATCTTTCGATTTCAGAAATTTTATTCTCACGATTGCAGGTCAGGGAAACCACATTGAGCATCTTGTACTTTCAGGAATTACCTATCCTATGGCTTATGGCTGGATGAAAATTAAATTGGACAGTTTTTCTTTGGATGGTGACAAATACAATGATCAAACTCCATATTCTCTGGAAAATCCCTTGGGTGCCGATGAAGAAATGAACATCACCAATCAAAATGCCTTTGACGAACTTGCCATTTATTACTCCAATGCTTTTTACGTACTTGAACATTTGCAGAAACTATATGATCTGGATGGTAATATCATCTGCAACCCCGAAGACCTGTCCATTTCACTTATTTTATCAGATACCAACAAGGGAATAACATGTGGTTTTTCTCCGGGAAATTCCGATTACATTGAACCTTTTTATTTTATTGAAGTTTTTAATATACAAGCTGTTCCCAGTTTTGACAAAGGTGAACTGATCGGGATTTGGAATACTAAAAACTGGAATGGCTCCCTCCTTCTGGCAAGTCAGTTCATAACCTTAAATCAGGAGGAGGAAGAAAAGAGAATTACAGAGTTCTTTGGCAACAACATGCCTTTGCTAACCAATATTTAATGCAAAAACCAGAATACCTGATCACACTGAAAATATTTATTTTCACGATACTGATTACATCGTGTGCTGTAAACAGAGACTACTATCAGGAGCAAAAGGATGCATACTCCACTGAAATCAACCAGGATGATGTATTACATACCATATATTTTCTTGGCAATTCTGATGAAGTAAAACCGGAAGCATCCGAAATCGGAAAATTGCTTGCCACTCAAATGGATAAATCCGGAGAAAAATCCACTTTATTGCTATTGGGAAATAATAGTTTAAGAAACAGGATATTAGAATCTGATTCTTCAAAAAAATCAATGGCTAACAGGGAACTATTGAAAAGAAGATATGATTTTTTCAATAACCTTCGAGGCAAATACTATGGTGTGATGGGCACGCATGAGTGGGCAAACGGAACTAAAAATGGTCAAAGAAATGTCGCCCGTATCGAAGAAATAGTTGAGGAAAATTTACATCAAGGGAACATCATCAGACCGGCTAATGGCTGCCCCGGGCCAGAAGAAATTGAGATCGGAGATGACCTGGTTCTGCTTCTGATCGATACACAATGGTTGTTGCACAGTTGGGATAAACCAGGAATTGAGGATGGGTGTGGCGTTGAAAATAATCTTGATTTTTATGTTGGTCTCGATGATGCCATCAAAAGAAATCACAATAAAAGAATAATTGTCGCAGGTTATCATAGCCTGGAAGGAAATGGCAGGCATGGGGGATATTTCCCTTTAAAATCCCACTTTATTCCAATACCTGTTTTGGGAAGCATCCGTGTATTTTACAGATCTGTCATCGGTGGCGGAGAAGATTTTTCCAATCCAAAATACAAGGACTTCATCAAGACAATGAAGGATTTGTTGAAGGGAAACGATAATATAATTTACCTTTCTGCCCATGAAAAGACGCTTGAATATCATAAGCAAGAAACCGTCCACCTGCTGAACAGCGGCTCCTATTCCAAAGGAGTAGAGGTCACTCAAAAAAACGCCTTCTTCGCTTCCGGAAATCGCGGTTACGGGAAGCTTATATTTAATAAAAACGGAGAGGTATGGATTGAATACTGGGCATTGGCAGATCAAGCAACTGAGCTACTTTATAAAAAATTACTTTTTAAATCTACAGAAAGTAATAAACCAAAAGAGGTGACTGTTTCAGAGTTTGTTGATTATAAGGATTCTGTCATTACTACATTGGCGTCAAAACTTTATACAAAAAAAGGAAAACGGCGTGGGATGCTTGGAAACAACTATAGACAAGAATGGACAACAAAAATACATAACATCCCCTATTTTGATATAGGAAGCGAGATGGGCGGTCTGAAGATTCTTAAAAGAGGGGGAGGCCAGCAAACCATATCACTGCGACTTGAAGACAAAAATAAAAAACAATATGTGCTCAGATCCATAGAAAAATATCCTGAAAGCGCTGTGCCTCAAGAATTAAGAAATACTGTAGCAGCAGATATAGTAAATGATCAAATATCTGCTGCCTATCCCTATGGGGCATTTGCGATTCCCAAGATGGCGGAAGCGGCGGGTATTTACCATACCAATCCGAAATTAGTTTATTTACCAGATGATCCACGGCTTGGTATGTATCGGCAGTATTTTGCGGATGGCCTGTATCTATTTGAAGAGCGACCGGCAAAAGACAGGGAAGACATTGAAAGTTTTGGACGGTCAAAAGACATTGTAAATACGTTTGAGGTACTCAGCAAAACCAAAAAAGATAGCGATCATTATGTCGATCAGAAATTTACTCTAAAATCCCGGCTCTTCGATATCTTGATCGGAGATTGGGACAGACACGATGATCAATGGCGCTGGGCTTCCTTTAAGGATGATGATGACTTCACATATTACCGCCCAATTCCCAGGGACCGGGACCAGGCCTTTTTCTGGTCAGATGGATGGCTTTTAAAGATCGCTTCGCACAACTGGGGCATTGCAAAATTCCAGGGTTTTCATGACAAAATCAGGGATGTTGATGGATTGTGTTTTAATGCCCGCCATTTTGACAGATCTTTCCTCAATGAGCCGGATGGGGCTGCCTGGACTGAGACGGCAAAAGAATTGCAAACCAGCATAACCGATGAGGTTATTGAAAAAGCATTGAACGACCTCCCTCCTGAAATCAGGGAAATCAGGGGAGATGAGATTGCAAGAAAATTAAAACGAAGAAGAGATGATCTTGTAAAATACGCTGATGAATATTATAGATTTTTATCAAAAGAAGTAAATGTATTGGGATCTGATAAAAAGGAGCATTTTGTCGTGGAAAGAATGAATGATGAGCAAACCAAAGTGACGGTTTTCCTATTAAAAACTAAATCAAATGAAATAAAACGAAAATCCTATGAAAGAACTTTTTCCAACGACCTGACAAAGGAAATAAGACTATACGGCCTGGGAGGAAAAGATAGGTTTGACATCACCGGAAAGGTTTCTAAAGGAACAATAATCAGGATCATTGGCGGGAAAGGAGAAGACATAATTAACGATCAATCTCAGGTGAAAGGAATTGGAAAAAAAACAAAATTATATGATAAAAAAATCGATACGGCAATTTCAGATAATGGTGAATTGAAGGATTTTACTAGTGATAAAAATCCAGCTATCAACGACTACAACAGAAAGGAATTTAAATACAACCTCATCGCACCGGTCGTATATCCCGGTTATAATCCCGATGATGGTTTTTTTATTGGAGCAGGAGTAATGATTAAAAAAAATGGTTTTAGAAAAGACCCATTTAAGGCGAATCATATGATTAAAGCTAATTTTGCCCCGAAATCCAAGTCATACGATTTCTCATACAGCGGAACTTTCACGGAGCTCATTGGCAAATGGGATTTTGTATTAAATGCAAATGTATATGCACCTAGTTATACAGACTACTTCTACGGATTCGGAAATGAAACAAAATTTGATGAGGACAAATTTAAGATAGATTCCAGGTACTATGGTGCAAGGTATATTCAATACATTTTTTATCCCGAAATCCAAAGGACTTCAAAAAATGAGTTGCACCACCTGGTTCTCGGTGGAGGCTACCAGGCAGTCAATGTTAAAAATGGATTAAATGACCTTAACAGTTCGCAGGATCGCTTCATCATCACCTATGCCAAAACGCTCGACTATAAGCTTTTGGATGTAATGCGGCACTATATCGCACTTTACGGATCTTATACCTTTGATAATACCGATAGTAAATTTTTACCGACAGAAGGTTTTAAGTGGAATGTTTTTATGATTGGGTTAAAGGACGTTGACAACAAACAAATAAATGTCAACTACAGAAGAGTCAAAACTGATTTATCCTATTATTATACTTTTGGAAGATTTTTAAAAACAACATTAGCACTCAGAGCCGGCGGCATTATTACAGATGGAAATTACGAATTTTACCATGCAGCAAAAAATGGTGGAACCGATACCTTTCGAGGTGTCAGGAAATTCAGATTTTCTGGAAGAAATTCTTTTTATCAAAATACCGACCTCAGGATAAAGCTATTCAATATTCGGAATCCACTGATCCCGACAACTGTTGGATTGGTGCTTTTTCATGATTTTGGCAGGGTCTGGATAGAGAACGACCCCTCAACAGAAACCGGTAACTCCGACAAAATGCACAGGGCATATGGTGCCGGAATATGGTTGGCGCCGCTGGAAAAAATTGCATTTGGGCTAGATTATTCAAGATCAACTATTGATGAAGATGCATTATATTTAAGAATGGGCTTTTTCTTTTAATCCATTTATTTGTTCAAAACTCATTATTATTTTTATATTCAATTCTGAAATAAAATAACCTTTTATTTAATGGAAAATACACTCAATATCATTGATAAATCTGAAAAAGCTGCAACTGACATTCTTTTGTCAATGCCCGAAACCATGGTTTATCATAATCTAAATCATACGCGGGAAGTTGTTAGCGCCGCAGATAAAATAGGCACCTATGCAAATCTTTCGGAAGAGGAGAAAGAAACACTATTAATTTCGGCATGGTTTCATGATACAGGTTTCAAATATACCTATGACAACCATGAAGAAAAGAGCATTGAGCTCGCTCGTGATTTTTTAAATAAAAACAATTATCCACAAGAAAAAATTGATAAAGTAGCCTCTTGTATATTAGCAACTAAATCGGGGCAAAAGCCATCAACTTTGGTAGAAAAAGTCTTGATTGATGCTGATTTCATGCATCTTTCTAAAAAAAGTTATTTTGATAAACTCCTGCTTTTAAAAAGCGAATTGGAAAGAGTCAAAGGTAAAAAAATAACCATCCAGGACTGGTATCAGAAAAATCTCATTTTTTTGGAAGCACACCATTATTATACAGAATATGGTAAAACTGTAATGAGTCCAAAAGTTGAAAAAAACACCAATACACAAATTAAAATGCTCAAAAAGTTTGGTAAGCTGGAGGATGAGGCGATTGAGAAAGATCTCCACATAGATCCTGCTAAATTAAAGGAGCTTAAAAAGAAACTAAAAAAAGTTGAAGGCAGGCCTGACCGCGGTATCGAAACCATGTTTCGACTCAACTCGCGCAACCACCTTCAATTAAGCGCCATGGCTGACAGTAAGGCAAATATCTTGATTTCAGTGAATTCAATCATTATATCGTTGGTAATCAGTGGACTTATGAAAACGCTTGACAACCATTCACACCTGGTGGTACCGACCTATTTGTTGTTGACCATCAATGTGATAACGATTGTCTTTGCGATTTTTGCGTTAAGGCCAAATATCTCAACAGGAAAATTTACACGAAAAGATATCGAAGAAAAAAATACGAACCTTCTGTTTTTTGGTAACTTTCATGGCATGAGCCGTACGGACTATAAATGGGGAATGGTAGAAATGATGAATGACTCTAACTATTT
The DNA here is from genome assembly GCA_024280115.1 of Bacteroidota bacterium. Lineage (GTDB taxonomy): Bacteria > Bacteroidota > Bacteroidia > Cytophagales > Cyclobacteriaceae > JAAUQL01. The sequence continues at coordinate 35,433 of JAJRQT010000183.1, forward strand.
ATATTCAAGCCTGATAGATGACATCTATTTCCTTGGAAAGGTGCTGGGGAAAAAGTATAAGTTCTTACGGCTTTCATATAACATTTTTATGTACGGACTTATCCTGGCTGTATTCGCCTATGTTGTGGCCAATGTCAGCTATATAAATGGATTGAGTTTGTGATATTTCCTAAATGAGATGTATGCCACTTTAGTAAATCTGGGCCCACCCTAAAAAGTAAGAATTCGTTGATTGTAATTTTCTCTAAATATTGCTTACGCAATCCAATTGCACACGATCTAAATAAACAAGAATATGGGGAATTGGTAAAATTTTAGTTAGGTCTATATCCTCCCTCTGTATCTCCCTCCAGAGGGAGAAAAACCATACATTAGGATTTGGAGCAAAACGAAATACATTTCCTCAAATAATATTGTTCGGGATTGCGAATCCTAAACATCTTGATGCACCCAATTTGGAGCTTGATAACCGCATACACCCTGATACCTTAAGCGAAATTGTTGGTTACAACCTGCCTGGTGCTAGCAGGAACTAACAATGGTGTGCAGTTGATCTTTTCAATCGCAGGTTCCTCGCAAGAGACCCTGCTTGGACGAATAGGATATTGAATTGCAATCAGCGCTTTGACAATATTAAGGATCATTCGGTATTTCTGGGGAGAATAATTTCTGAATAAAAAGATAAAGTGAAGACATCTTAGTAAAATTTCAATAAAGGACTGTGATCAAAATTCTTCCTTGAGTTATGAGCGTTAGCCAGTCAAAACAGCGCATCGCCGTCGGCAAGCCTATGGCGACCGATGGGGGGTGTGTGGGCCATGCGAGCGGAAGCATTGTTTTGACAAGATTTTTCTTTGTTTCGTTTCTTTTCATCGAATGGAAAAGAAATGAAAATCCATAAACTATCCTACTTGAAAATACATGTATAATACATTAGACTTGAAAGCTCATTCATACTATTATTGTGATTCATATTGCAATTTAATCCTCAGGTTTTAGGGTTGATCCAATATAATCCATTGAAATTTCAATTTCCAACACGCCTATGCGAATTATTTTTTCGCTATAATAAAAACCAATAATCCAACTACAACCACCAGCAAGGAAATTGTCACCCATAGTTGTATGTTGAGAAAGGTCTGATTTTGAGTAATTGTAAAAATGGCCTTGTCCCGATATTCATTGAAAACCAATGTATCCTTATATACTCGTGATCCATCACTCAGCAAATCATACAATACATATTTGTCCAGATCATTTTCAAGAAATGCTTTTACATTTTTTCGAACGACATGAATATCATCCTCGCTTTTAACAGTGGGATTATCATCGATTGCCCGGGTAGTCGTATAAAAAAATGATAAAGAGAATATAAGTAGTAACAATTTTTTCATCTTATATATAATCTTTAGTATTGATTATCACTTCAGAAAGATCGTTGCGGGTTTTGGTATCATTCATATCCTCTGATAAAATTAAGGATTCATCAATTCAAATATATCATGCTCAAGTGCCTCAAACATGAGCAGATACCCATCAGTATTTGGATGAAGGTAATCGGGCATTAATGACTTTTTAACTTTCGACTCTTCATCTACAAATACAGACCCGATATCCCGGTAATGAATATTTTCTTCTTTCTCAGGGAAACCGGAAATGATCTCATTTGTTGCTTTATTAATATTATCTCTATAATTGGGTTTATATCCATAAGGGAAAATACCCAATAGCAGGATTTGAGTGTTGGGCAGTTTTTCCCTGATAATCTGGCAGATTTCCCAAATCCCCTCAGCGAGCTCTTCAGGTTGGGTAATGTTCAGATAGTGATTACCATCCGTATTATTAGTACCGATCAATAACAGTGCAAGTTTTGGCTCAATGTCATCAATCTCTCCATTTTTCAAACGCCAAATCACATTTTCCGTACGGTCTCCACTAAAGCCCATATTAACAACTTTGTAGCTATTCAGGTATTTTTCCCAGACAGGCATTGCAGTGGAGTCATCCAGTGAATTTAGAATAGAATTACCAATCAGAATGAGTTCTGGATTTGTTTTGTTATTTGCGATAACCTTTTGATGTCGCTCATTCCACCAATTGCTATTTAGTTTATCCGTTGGGATGGTTGCGAGGTTGGTTTTTTTCTGATCACATCCTGTAACGAAGGATAGCAAGATTACTAAAAGGGCAATGTTTTTCATGATTTAAAAAATTTCATCGTTTAGTTTTTTACTTTTAATAAAGAATAATATTAACAATATTCTGTTGCAATTCTCCCTTAATTCTATCATTTGATACTTTTCCTCCATATATTATTGACAGCAAACATAAGGGGTAAATATGTAAGTGTATATGTCGAATTTTCATCAATTAATATTCAATATCGATTAGTTAAGAATTTGATTGTCTTACCTCTCCCCACCTGATCCGGTGGGCAGGCCTTCACCCTCTCCGGAGAAGGAAAATAGACACTTAACTAAACGACATTGAATTAACTGCTTTAATAATTTAAAAAAAATGATTGCGACAAATTTAAAAAAGTATAATTCTATTTTGATGTTGGCAATTATCGCCTTCCTGTTATCTTATAAAGGATACTGTCAATCACAACACTCACCAAAGAAAATCTATATGAGTTTCATCCTTCACGGGAATATGAATTATGACCGCTATGTAAGACCTACGATATGGCAGGATTTTCCTATTATTTACAATAATCTCCTCGATTTCATGGACGAACACCCTGATTTTAAAGGACAATTACAATTCTCAGGACAAACATTCAAATCCTTGCAACAGACCGCCCCATATGTCATAGAACATGCGATTAAACTACATAAAAGAGGGCAATTGAATTTTACGGGAACTTTTTATTCGGAGCCTGTAAATATCAACATGGATGGGGAAACAAATCTCCGTTGTGCCAATCTGGGTACTTCAATTATAACCGATGAAATTGGTTCAACTGACGGATTTTACCTTCAGGAAAGAGCCTACCACCCACAGCTCCCATGGATTTTAAATCATTCCGGTGTTTCGTGGGTTCCTGTTATCACGGGAGACAATACATATTTCCCATTTAAACTCAAGGGGATGGATGGCTCGGTTACGACTTGCGTGCCAACTACACTGAAGAGCAAAATTTTTGAGGCCATCAAAGAAGCGCCAAACAATAGCCTGCTTACAATTGAAGATGATTATGAAATACCACAGGGATTCACGGGAATGTATAAAAAATTAAATTTGTATAACCGGGAAAATAATGATGTCGTCATCGAATGGATTACAGTAAAAGAGTATATAAGAAAATTTGGAGTTAAAGGAGAAAGGTATGTTGACCATACCGCAAAAGCAGATGATATTAATCACGGTACATATTCGCGTTGGACGGCCGATCCTCTGGATATTATTGTTCAGAATTACACCAACCATGCCATGTCGGATTTCAGGGCGGCGACAATCGTAAATTCTTTAACTCAGTTTTTGTTTCAAAAAGAAATAGACGGACCGTATAGTAGTTCAAACATCACGCTCAAGCACGATCCATTGATATGGAATATTGAGCATGCAAGTACCTACCCGGATATTGAGCCAACTTATCTTAGCAGAAATGGCGAGGTTACCATCATGTCCAAAGCAGATCACCTTTTACTTTGGGCGGTCAACAGCGATGCAAAGGGATGGTTTCCCTTGTATGAAAGAAGGATGGAAAGAATCAATTCGTTTGAAAACAGTTCGGCCCTGTCAAAAGAAATAATTAACCGGGGGCTTGACGTAATTTCCCAGAATATAAAGGTTGCAGGTTATGACAAGTATTTCATCGTTTTCAATAGCGAACCGGAACGCACAAAATCGATTATGATAGAAACTGACCGGCCGTATGAACAATATGATGTCAATAATGGAGAAAAATTAAGAAACACCGTCATTGCAACAGGCGGAAAATACAACATCGAATTTGAAGCGAAGTTGCCCGCATATGGATATAAAGTGATCGGGTTAAAAAAATCAGATGATTTCAAAGCATATTCCTGGAAAGAAGGAAATAGCATTAAAAATGGTGATTTGAAAATTACAGCACGGGGAAATACAATTATTGTTGACAAAAATGGTGTTACCGTTGAACTCTCTCTTGATTCTTTCAAGTTGAAGGCTTTAGCGGAGATGTCAAGGGGGAAAGGCGACGGTGCCTGGAGGGATGCAAAACCCTATGGCAAAGCGAGGATAGCCACAAGAAATACAATATATCCGCAACTTCGGGTTGAAAGCCAAATCGACTGGCTGATCCATATGCAACAAACATTTACGCTCTTGCCAGACAGGGTACTTTGCGATATAAATTTTATTTTCCCCCACCCCACCCTGGTCAGGAAAGATGGCGCTCGTGATGGTGTTTCTTTTGATCCCCAGGGATTAACGCTTCAATTCAACACAGGTATACAGGGAAAGGTATATTACGATATCCCATTTGGAATCTCTCCACACAAAATGGATGGGTTGAGCTACTTTTGTCCGCTGAGTACCGGCATCTTTCAATTTGATAAAAGTGGAGGGTTTATGGTTACTACCGGAACAGGGGAACAAGCTTTTTATACCAACCCGGCAAAAGGAGAACTTGGAATTTATTTAGGTGCTTCCACAACCACAGGGCCTATCAGGGATGTTGGTATGACGTTTATTGATAAAACCACTATTGATCATGAGCCTGCCTGGTACGCAGAACCCTTCCATGGAACTTATCATCACCAATTGATGATTTATCCATATAGCGGCAGCTGGCAAGAGCAGCATACCCCAGCTATTTCCAAAAGTTATACAGAAGATGTTTACATCAGGGAGTTTTACCCGAATCCAAATTCAGGAGACTTACCAGGTGAAAAAAGCTTAATTTCTGTTAATCAGAAAGGAATTGAAATTACATCAATGGAGTATGTCGGCGATAAACTAAATGTGAGGTTAAATGATAAAGAGAACAAAGCCACGGATGTTATACTGATTATAGGAAAGGATACTAAAAATATTTCTGTCCCCAGAAGTGGTATCGTAAATGCAGAGTTTAAATAAAAAGAAGCGCTATAAAGTTTATGAAATTTTGTTATTGTATCCACTCCGAAAAGTATAATACCCCTAAATCCCCTGAAGGGGACTTTGCATAGTTTGGTGATTTTCAACGATTTCCCCTTTAGGGGTTAGGGGTAGAAAAGTTGAAAATCACCAAACTATGACTTTTCGGAGCGGACTCATTATTGAGGGATTGATGATTTTACGGGTTCAGGGTACTGGTAGCTGGCTGCTGGGAAACTGATTACTCTCAGTCTTTTATTCAAATATCAATCATTGTTTCTCAACCGCTCTTTACAAGTCAAAACTATTCCAATGTGGAATTGGAGTTCAAAAAATTAGTGAGATCTCTTAACCTACCTTTTAAGATTTGATTTTAAAAGGTTGAAACAAGCTTTTTTGAATGTGGAGATTTCTTATTACAACCCTCGCTACTTTATTTTTTTTTAAGAGTATAATAAAACTCAATGGTACTTCTATCGGTTCGTGTTGAATAAAATCCATTAGTATTTGAAGAAACTAACTCATACCCTTTGTCACTGAGATCATTAAGTATATCAATAATTTTGTCATTACGATTTTCTCCTTTCTTTATTTCTATTTCTTCTTTTGGTTTTGCTTCCCCGTAAAAAATATAAATACTTTCCCCTGATTCTGCATATACAATTCTTGCATAGCTTGATTTATTTTGATCTTCGTTAAGGTTGATCAACGCCATTGTTAAAATGGCAATTAGAATAAGTGATGATATTAAAAGATTCTTTTTCATAGTTTTGAGTTTATATGTTCAAATTGTGAAGACGTATGCGTTAGTTGACTATGCTTTTAAAAAGCAACTATCGTTAACATGTTAACGATAAATAAGCAGTTGTAATTATGTCCTATTGAAGAACAAAAGAAAAATAGAACAAAAGAAAAAGTGAACAGTAGAATTTTGGAATCATGGAAAACTTATAACTCTTTTAGTAAGGCTTTTACATCCTTATTATCAGGTTCAATTTCCAATGCTTTTGACAGAGCTTTTTTAGCTAATTCTTTGTCCCCTTTTATTTTGTATAAAAAGGCTAAATCAAAATAAACATGCCACGAATCTGGGTACTCTTGCTGATTAAACAGATATAATTTTTCTGACGCTCCTAAATCATAATCTATGATCATTCTGCCTAAGACACTTATTTCCTCTTCGCTATAGTTGTAATTATTAAAATTTATTTCCTTATGATCTTTATAAGTAGAGATTGCTAAATCAATATTTTCCTGTAAAAAAGTGTTCATCAAATTTGTTGGTTCTGAATAATCTATCTTCTCTTTTATGGCATACTCATTTTCTTGTAAACTCAAGCTAAAAAGCTTGTCGTTCGATGTATTGTTCTCAATTAAAGTTGCGTTAAAAAAGGCTAATGCACTTTCACAAATAGCCTGATAACTGAATGAATAATTATGTAGGATGGTATCGGGGTTACAGCTATCAAAAAATGTCCAGAATGATACAAATCCAAAATGGCCAAGATATGGCATACGATAAAACAGCTTATTCTGTGATTTTATTGAATTGAAATAAGGATATATAGAAGGGCTATCTTGATTACCTACTAAAAAATAGGGGATTTCAGTTTTATCTATATCGTATTCATTTAAGTTAGAAATGATTGTATATAGTGAGTACTCTTGACTGCCATCCATGCTAAAAACCGCCTTGGTCTCGCTATTTTTCATTTGAAAGATAGATGTTGCCAAGCCACCAGTGCTATAACCAAATAACCCTACGCTGGAATAATTGATTTTGGCGCTCTTTTGAAGGTAATCAAGTATAAATTCCATGTCCTCAACCTGAGCCAAGGTACTTTTTCCTAAATCTCTTCGATCAATTGAATTTGGGCCGGCTGAAGCGACGGAAACAACATAAAATCCGTGGCCAGCTAAATATTCACAGATAACATGATTCTGAATCGGTGTTTTACTGTTTGAGGGGGCGTAAATAATAACCGGAAAAGCACGGTCAATAAATTGTGCATTTCGGAAGGCTTTTACCGGTGAATCCAAGACTTGCTGAGTAGTAACGCTGGAGTCTATTTCAAAATTAGTCTTCGCGAATCCTAAGTATGCATTTACAAAACCAAAGCTATTTCCATTGATTTCATCTGTTGTTTTAGTATAGTTTTCCCTAATCGAAATTAAATCAATATAATCTTTAAACGTAAGGTTTTCCCGGTTGCCATCTACTTTACCTGGGTACCAAAAATGGATTAGTAATGGTCTGGCAATGGTATCATTATTCACAAAATATTGCCTTGATGTATCGAATGTCTTATAGGATTTGAAACCGACACTGTACATTTTTTTTTCATTGCTTTGAGCTAGACAAAAATTGGAAAGAGCAATAAGAACAAAAACGAAAATATAATTTATAGCTGTCTTCATGATTAAAAAGTTAGTTTTTATAAAACTACAACTAAATATTTAGTTAAGCAACTAATAAATTAGATGTGAAGTTAAAAAATTGGCGATCACTGTTATTATAACAGAACTCTTTGTTGTAATGGATGCCGGCAAGACAGGAAAGAAACTACTTCCCACATAAGCACTTATCAGTGTTTCTTAATTTCTGCTTTTGACATTTTACTCCTTTTTGCTTCGGTCTCCCTTCATTTGCCGAAGACGAAGCAGACTTCTGACCTCAGACGAAATTTATTATCTTCTAATATGACAAGTAACTTTCCGAAGTAATTTCTACCAACCGAGGAAAAAGCCTGAGCGCCCGCCTGCCGACAAAGGCAGGGGTTACAATACCTGCGGGTCAGGTCAATTTCCCAGCAAAGATGGCTCCCATGCAGTGCACCTTAATCAGCATCTATCTTTACATCCTTGAACATGAACGGATTGTCACTGAGCCTCAAGGCCTTGCCACTGGCAGTGGTCACATTCCTGAGAATGATTTCCCTGGTTCTGACATAGGGAAACTTCTCCTGATAGGAATCGTCAGTCATTTGAGGATTAAAATTTTTAAAAATGGCAGGACCTTGGTAATCCTCCGGATGATTGGTGTCATCGATATAAAGGTTTTCGATGGTGATCCGTTCGGGCATATAACAGGTGTAGCCGAAATCATGCTGCCCGGAATTGAAACCGCTGATCAGGCTGGCGCTGGTAGGCCTGCCTCCGGCAGGTACGAAAACACAGTTGCGGATGACGAGTTCTCCCTGCCATGTACTGCCGTAGTCGGAGCGCAGGTTGATTAGACTCCTTCCGTGGATGGTGGTGTTCTCTACGGTTAAGACCCCGCTTCCAATGGCATTGATTCCCATGTGTCCCAGGGTTGAGTTACGGATGGTGGCGTTGGCAACACCCTTGTGAGCATCGAACCGGGAAAAAGTGCAATTGTCATAAACAAGATTCTTGCAGTAGTTGGAACCCAGGATACCCCAGTATGTTCTGTCGTTGATATCATTTGTCTGGCTGCAGTTCACGAATGATACATTTAGAACACGTGTGACTGAAATATCGTAAGTGCCCATGGAGACGGGCTTCCCCGCCGAACCAATGGTACGGTAGGTTTTGTGTCCGGTCAGGATGGTGTTCTTAACAGTTACGTAGGCGCAGTCACGGATATTGATGAAGCCGCCATAGGGCGCACCATGGTCTCCCTCGCCGGTGACACGGTGTTCCAGCCCATCCAAAAGCACATTGGAACGCCTGATCGCTATGTTTCGGCTATAATAGGTGTACTTCGATTCAGCTTTATTGGCAATGGTGGTAAAACGTCCTCCGGTAATGTTCAGCGTCGTCTCGTCCAGGGGTAAGGCAGTGATATCTGTGATTTGGTCGAAGTCCCAGATGATAGGACCGTCCAAATCCACGTTGCCGTTTTTATCTACGACAAAGATATCTGTTTGCGGAGATCCATTGTTTTGATTCAGTCCAAAGCGGATATAGTGCATTACATGGGAATTGGTGACCGTGACCAGGCAGGACCCTGGCAAGGAGACGTCGATTTTCTCCTGATTCCTCTTAAGCGAAGATATCCCATTAAGTTTAAACGGTCGCAGGCCGGAACTGACCATAAAAATAGAAGCATTATGGTTTTTGACTTCGGTATCGTCAATGATGAAGGCTGCTGTGCCAAAATCGGTATCAGTCCGGATGACCGCTGTGCGCTCCTTTCCTCCAATGTAGTATGTGGCCCCCTCGTCTGCTTTCACCCTTAGGTCATGCTGATTGGCAAACGCATGGGCCCCAGCGATAGCGTCTGTATCATCGGTTTTGCCATCGCCACTGGCGCCGAAGTCACTATAGTGGACCAATCCAATGGCTTTAAATTTAAGAGCATCATTTGGGGATACATTTACGTGCAATTCCCCATTTTCATTTGTGTGTGCCTGGGTTTTTTCCTTTTTGGATGTGATCACTACATTTTCAAGCAGGCTTCCGGTCTGCCCCTGTGCCACAATTCCACAGGATAAGAAGAAGAACAATAAGAGGAAATATTTCATCATGAGCGTATGTTAATAGTCATTTAATCAGGGCAATCGGGTTTTAAGCAAATTAATAAAAAAAACTATGACTTGTGGCTCGCAGACAATTTAACAATCAAAATTTTCAGTCTGTGGGCCACAGACCGAGGTATGAAATGTTAAATTTTTCTAAACCCAATTGCTTTGGTCGTTAATTTCAGA
>JAJRQT010000184.1 GCA_024280115.1 Bacteroidota bacterium
CAATAGCAACAGTCCTGTTTGTGCAGGAACTACAATCAACCTCACGGCTGCTGCGGTTTCTGGCGCTTCTTATGCATGGACAGGACCTAATGGCTTTACTTCCAATGTTCAAAATCCAAGCATCCCAAATGCTACCGCAGCGATGAGCGGAACTTATAATGTCGTTGCTACCGTCGGATCTTGTACCAATTCTTCTTCTACGGATGTTACTATCCAACCCTTACCCACCGCAAACAATCAAACGGAATCCACAGAAAGTGACACTCCGGGGGGCAATACTGCCACAGTGAACCTGACCTTACTTGAAAGCAGTATTAGCGGCGGAACAGGATCAGTTAACTGGTTCTCAGATGCAGCTCTTAATAATTCAATTAGTAATCCAACTTCATATGTCGTTACGCATAATGTTCCGGTTTACGCCTTGGTTGATAATGGTAATTGTACAAAATCTGCCCAGGTAGTATATATTATAAATTCCAAACCCAATAGTTCCGGATTGCCGGCACAATCCTATGATGAAGACCAACCTGTTGCTAATATGAACCTGAACAACTACTTCTCTGACCCAGAAGATGGATTTAACCTCATTTATTCGATTGAGAATATTTCCGTTTCAGGTATTTTAAATGCCAGCATAACAGGAACAAGCAATAACCTCCTCGCCATCAGCCTCATTCTAAATCAATTTGGATCAACTACAATTACCATTCGAGCTACAGATACTAATGGCGCTTTCGTAGAAGATAATCTTGACGTAACCGTAAACTCCGTAAATGATCTCCCTACTACTGCAAACAAAACCGTGACTATTGCAGAAGATACTGATTACACGTTCAGCTCTTCGGATTTTACATTTTCAGATATCGAAACACCTGCTTTGGTTAGTATTAAAATTGAATCTTTACCGGGGAAAGGGCAACTTCTCCTAAACAATACACCTGTCTCCGCTGGAGAAATTATTCTAAGTGGGAGTATCAGCAATTTAAAATTCTCTCCGGGAAATAATGAAAATGGTAATCCATATACCTCCTTCTTGTTTTCAGTAAGTGATGGTACAGATAATAGTTCTCCAGCAAATACATGCACCATTGTAGTAACACCCACAAATGATCCGCCAATTTCGGCCAATAGTTCATTTACAATAGGTGAAGATAAAACTTACATATTCAAAAGTACAGATTTCCCATTTACGGATCTTGACGGTGGTACATTGACAAGTGTCAGAGTTGAAACAATTCCGGCAAAAGGCACACTTACGATCAATAATAATCCTATCAACAATCCAATAAATGTATCAGTTGCAGATATCAATGCTGGTCGGTTTAGGTTTGCCCCCGATTTACTTGAAAATGGAACTCCATATACTTCATTTACTTATAAAGTTAACGATGGCATAGATAATAGTGCGGCCAGTTATACCATGACCGTAAATGTTGACGTATATAATAACAAACCTAGCTTTGATTTACAAGCCAGTCATTCGTCTAACGAAAATGACAACACACAAACTGTAACAGGATTTGCATTCAATATTGATGATGGAGATCCCGAAGTAACTCAGACCATTACATTTCTTGTCACTCAAACGAGTACTGGATTATTAGATTTCTCCCAGCCACCTGCAATTAGCTCAACAGGGACATTGACTTATAAAGTAAAACAAAATTCAAACGGTACAGCCACATTTGATGTATTCGGCTCTGACAGTGGTGTTCCAGGCCAGAATAGTGATGTAAAGTCTTTTACGATCAACGTAAGTGGTGAAAATGGCCCACCTTCTTTTGAGTTAAATGGAGATCCTCCTGCCGTCAATGAAGACCAGGGCTCTATAACAGTAGATACCTTCGCTTTTAACATTGACGATGGAGATGATGAACTTAATCAGGGTCTGACATTTAACCTGGTAAAGACAAGCGGAAGTTTGCAATTTGCCACAAATCCTGCCATAAATGTCACCAATGGAAATCTTTCTTATACACCATTAGCGAACAGCAATGGTACCGCAACCTATTCAGTCACCCTATCTGATGATGGCACTCCTGTTGCGACAAGTTCTGCTTTAAGTTTTGTAATTACGGTAAATGCTCTTGATGATCCACCGGTTAGTGCTGATAAAGAGAAGTCCATAAACGAAGATGTAACCTATACATTTCAGGTAAGCGATTTTACATTTAGCGATATTGACGGACATACCTTTGACGGAATACAGATTATTACTCTGGAAACTGATGGCGATCTTAAATATAATGGAAATGATGTCACTACAGGTCAAATATGCGCAAATGTTACACTATTGACCTTTACACCAACGCCAAATGAGAATAATGATGATCAGACTCCTTATGCAACGTTCCAATTTAAGGTCCGCGACTCTAGTGGAGACGTTAGTAACAATGACTATACTTATACTATTAATGTAAATCCACTAAATGATAATCCCACAAGTGCAAATGCTTCTGTCTCAACCAATGAAGGTGTAACCTATACCTTCAAAGTCTTAGACTTTCCATTTTCCGATGTTGATGGACATACTTTCAATGGAATTCGGATTAGAACCCTTGAATCCAAAGGTAGCTTGCAATATAATAGTATTGATGTAACAGCAAATTTAATAGTGGATGATGTAACAAAACTTACCTTTACACCAGTTGGTAATGAAAATGGAGCCCCATATACTTCATTTGAATTCCAGGTTCGTGACAGCCAGGGATCTTTCTCAGTCTTAAATAATGAAATGGCCATCAGTGTCGGCGCAGTTAATGACAGACCAACCGGCGCAAATGAAAACATCACTTTACTCGAAGATCAAAATCATGTTTTCTCATCGGGTGATTTCACTTTCAATGATGTGGATGGAAATGCATTTAATGGCATTCAGATAATTACAGAAGAAACTAAAGGTGATCTCGAGTATAACGGCACTGATATAGCTCCTTTTGATTTTTGTCCGGATGTCACAAAACTTGTTTTTAAACCAGCTTCCAATGAAAATGGCACTCCATATGCATCTTTTAAATTCAAGATACGGGATAATTCAAATTCCTTTAATTTGAGCCTAGCTGATTACACAATGACCATTAACGTAACTTCCGTTAATGATGCTCCAACATTCATCATTAATAATGATCCTCCGGCAATAAATGAAGATGCCCCGGCACAAACTGTAAATAACTTTGCAACAGCAATCAATGATGGCGACCCGGAATTGAATCAAAAAATAACCTTCAATATCAACATAGAAAACACGACTGGTAACCTTGCTTTTTCATCGAATCCAGACATTGATGAAGTAACCGGGACTTTGACTTACCATGTAAACAACAATACCTCCGGTACAGCGACAATAGGTGTAACTCTTAAGGATGATGGGACTGGACAAAACACAAGTATTAAATCTCAATTTACCATTAGTGTAGCCGGCACCAATGATAAACCCACCTTGAATCCAATACCAAATCCGGTTGCAATCAATGAGGATGCCGGTGAGCAGACGATAAATCTTGCGGGCATTACTGCCGGTGCAAATGAATCGCAACCGCTTGTAGTTTCCGCAACATCTTCGGCATTAACCCTGATTCCTAATCCGACTGTCATTTATACAAGTCCTAATTCTACAGGACAATTAAAATATGCTCCATTAAAGGATATGAATGGAACCGCCATTGTCACGGTTGTTGTAAATGATGGACAATCCATCAATAATACGATTGTCAGAACATTTAATGTGGTTGTCAATGCCGTGAACGATCCGCCATCTATGAACCCAATTTCAGATCCCCCAGCAATTGCTGAAAATGCCGGCGAACAAATTGTGAATATTTCCGGAATCAGCCCTGGTGGTGGACTTGATGAAGCAAATCCAAACCAGCTGGTAACAATTACTACTAAATCCAATAATCCTTCATTGATACCTAATCCCGTAGTTGATTATAAAAATAATAGTACAGGCCAGATAATTTACAAGCCCTTAAAAGATCAAAATGGCACAGCAATCATTACTGTCACTTTAGATGATGATCAACCTCAAAACAATACTACAAATTATTCATTTACGGTGAATGTATCATCTGTAAACAATCCTCCAACTCTGGATGATATTCCAAATCCAAGTCCTTTGGGTGAAGACGCAGGCTTACAGACTGTTGCACTTACAGGTATATCAGCAGGTGGAGGTGAAAACCAAACGTTGGTCTTTACTACTGGTTCTGATAATCAGGCGCTTATTTCTAATGATGGAATCAACATAAATTATACTTCTCCTGCAACAACCGGTTCTATTAGATTTACACCAAAACCAAATCAATTCGGAACCGCAGTGATTACTATTGCCATTGATGATGGAAGTGATATTAATAATACTGTACAAAAGAAATTTACGGTCATAGTAAATCCTGTAGCAGATACACCAAGTGTAACAAATGCAATTGCCAACGGAGATAATCAAACAACCTCCGGACTGGAAATAAATAAAAACGTCGCCGACGGAGATGAGGTGAATCATCTTAAAATCACAAATATATCATTTGGAAGCTTATTTCTAAATGACGGCGCCACTCCGGTGATTAATGGGGATTTCATCTCAACGCTCGAAGGAGTTAAAGGATTAAGATTCACCCCTACTCCGGGAACTTCTAAAAATGGTTCCTTTAAAATTCAGGCAGCTACGGGCAATGAGGATATCTTCCTGGGAGGAAACATCATCACAGCCACTATTATTAATAATGAATTCCCCGTCTCTAATGGATTTAAACCTATAAATGTGCAAGAAGATGCAATCATCCCATCAATTGATTTATATACAATATTTGATGATCCTGATAACAATGATACTGAATTAACTTTCAGCATCGTACTAAACTCAAATCCGGATTTGTTTAAAACATCTGAGATTATTGATCATTCCTTGAACCTTGTCCTGGGTTTAAATCAATTTGGAAGCGCTGAACTCACCATCCAGGCCACTGATCCAAATGGGGCATCGGTTACTGATAATTTATCTGTTTCGGTTTCTCCGGTCAATGATCCTCCAACCCTGTTAATACCACCGGTTGAGTTAGGTCATCAGGATCTTCTGTATGAATACGATATTGTTTTCACAGATCCAGAGAATCAGGATATTACAATTAATGTAATTCAATTACCTGATTGGTTGACTTTTGAAGTACTCGAAAATGGTTCTGCTAAATTATACGGCACCCCAAAAGAAGAACAAGTAGGTGTGGTTCATAAGGTTAGTTTTTTTGCTACAGATACAGAGCAGGATTCAACAAAAGTCAGTTTTGAAATAAATATTCAAAATACTAACGATGCTCCTGTGATCACAAGTGTTGCAGATACAGTAATCGAAGTTGGCGACTTCTACGATTACCTAATAACAGCAGAAGATCCAGATAAAGGTGATGTTCTGACATTTACAATTGAATTGTTAGGTGGCGCTGATGTATTTCTTAATTATGTTGACAATCATAATGGTACAGCAACCATTTTCGGGACTCCTCCCTCAGGTTCTATTAAATACTATGATATAAGAATAGTTGTGACGGATCTTGCATCAGCATCTGCAGAACAATCCTATACTTTGCGAGTTAAAAAAGCAAACAAATTACCTGAAGTGTCAACAATATCTCTCACCATTGATGAAGATACCCCATATGTATTTACGCTTAGCGATTTTAATTCTCATTTCTCAGACCCGGATGGGGACACAATTCAAAATATTAAAATTGTATCATTACCACTAAAAGGAAGTGTTTCATTGTATGGTTTAGAATTAAATACCGGAGATACTGTTAAGTATCAGGATATTGACAGCATCATATTTATCCCAGAAAAAAACGGATCGGGGATTGATATTTTTCAATGGAATGCTTTTGATGGTGTAGATTATGCACTGGTTCCGGCGAATGTTAATATCAATATTATAGAAATAAACGATCCGCCGGAAATACTCAATTTTGAAGAAACAGCATTACTTTTTGAGTTTGGTAATAGTGAGGGATTACAAATAACAGACGGAACCGTTGATGATGGAGATGGAGACAAGATTGAAAAAGCTGTTATATCATTTAAGGAAAACTATGTTAAAGGAGAAGATCTGATATTCTATGATACCCTATCCATCACAGATCACTTATCTTATGTCTGGGAAGATTCCGCGGGCGTTTTAACAATTAAAGGTATTGAGAATACGGCCATTTATACAGAAGCTATAGCCGGTCTGAAATATGTTAATAATCATCCCTTGTCTCCTGATGTATCTGTCAGAACAATAGAAATATTATTATATGATGCAGATACGGTAAGCATCCCTTATTTGAGACAGGTAGAATTTGAAAATACCTTTGTAGAATTGGATATTCCTACCGGATTCACACCAAATGACGATGGCATGAATGATACATGGAATATTTTAAATATAGAACGGTATAATGATGCCAAAGTAATGGTGTACTCAAGGTCTGGTCAGTTGCTCTTTAATTCAGCAACTGGTTATCCCGATGAATGGGATGGGCGCTACAATGACAGCGTGCTGCCCCCAGGCCCCTATTACTACATAATAAGAATCAGTAAATTTCAACGTAACTTTACAGGCACAATTTTTATTTTAAGATGATCCGATTTAATAAAATATATAAGGTGAAGAGACTATTTCTATTAATTCTGTTTGCAGCTTACGTAAATAATGCCTACAGCCAGGACAATTTTTTTTATAGTCAATACTTCCAGGTTGGACCAGCAGTCAATCCGGCATTAACTGGCATTGACAATTTTCTCGATGTAAAAATCAATTACAGAAGTCAATGGTCTGGGTTTACTGATGCACCAAGCACTAACTATTTTGGGATAAACGGATATCTGAAAAAGGAATCGCAGCAAACCTACCGGGAGTATTCCTTGCGGATAAGTGACCCGACTTTACTTGATAGTCTATCTAATGTTGGCAAATCTTCTGATGAAATGATAAGACATGGAATTGGAGGATACATAATCTATGACCGACAGGGACCATTTTCACAGATTTCAGGATACTTCAATTACGCCATCCATTTCCCAATAGGAAACAGATTAAAATTATCTCTTGGAGTATCTGCAAATCTTACCAACAACCGAATTGATGTACAAAAACTACATCTTAGAAACCCGGATGATGACCAGTACTTCCAACAGTTAATAGCCCAGGGAGGCAAAAACACATATTTTGATATTAATCCTGGGATTGCACTGTACAATGAAAATTTTTATCTGTCATATGCGGCATTTAGGGCCATGAGGCTCTCTATATCTTCGGATGAGGTATTAGATTATGACAAAGCAATAGACCATAATTTTTTATTTGGGGTAAAAATAAAAATGGGTAATAAGGCAAAACTTTTGCCTTCAGTCTATTATAATTATAACAATGAAGTAAACAATCTGTGGGAGGTGAATGCAAAGGCGTTGTTTAATGAAAAAGGTTGGTTTGGCCTTTCATACAGGAGTACAGATGCGTTGATATTTATGGCGGGTATTTATATAAATAATCGTTTCAATATCAGTTATTCATATGATTATTTACTTTCAAATATAAATGCCTATGTAAACGGTAGTCATGAAATTCATTTTGGTTTAATGTTGAACAAAAAAGATTTGAAAGCTCCATATTTATGGTAAAAGAAGTTAAAAAACAAAGCATTCCAAGGGCAATAAGCCTTCTTGCTCTAATCACTTTCCTTATATTTAGTCAGCTAAATGTTGTCTTTGCTCAAAACTATACTTTTGACAAAGCGATTAAGCTCAGTGAAAATATAAATAGTAATGCCGAAGAAAGTAAGCCCTTTTTGTCACCAGACGGCAACAAACTATATTTCGTAAGAACTTTTCATGATAACAATGTTGGGGGAAAGTACTCTGGTCAGGATATCTGGAGGAGTATTAAAGATCAGTTTGGTCAATGGAGGCCGGCTACAAATGACTTCCCGGAATTAAATAACAATCGAAATAATGCTGTTATTGGAATTAATAGTGATGAATCTGCCATTTATCTGACCAATGGTTACAGCAACATTACAACAACCATTCTGGGAATAGCGCGATCCATTAAAATTGGAGATTATTTTAGCAAACCCAACGATGTGAATATTTCCGGACTTGATTCAAGGAATTCTTTAATAGGTTTCTATATAAATAAAACAGAAGATGTTTTGCTAATATCTATGGATAAAAGGAATTCGATTGGCAAAGAAGACCTTTATATTTGTTTGAAAGCAGAAGATGGCACTTGGTCTGCTCCTAATAATCTTGGCGCAACCATAAATACAACCGGTTTTGAAATCTCTCCATTTCTTTCTGATGATGGAAAATTACTATTTTTTTCCAGCAACGGTCGTGGTGGATATGGTGACGCAGATATATTCATGTCTCGGAAATTATATGATTCATGGGGTATTTGGTCAGATCCCATCAATCTCGGACCGGAAATAAATTCTAAAGGATTTGATGCCTACTTTTATTTATACAAGGATGAAATGGCATACTTTTCGAGCAACAGGGATGGTGGCCTCTCAAATATATACATGTCCAATGTGACTGCTTTTGAGCAACAAAAGGAAGTAGCCGACCTTGATGAAAATCGTTTTAAACTGACGGAAACGGAAATTCAGGAATTACTTGGAATGCCCATATCAAGAAATATATATTTCAACTTTGGCGCCTATAATGTCGAAGCATCATCAATTGAATTAATAGATTTTTTAGCGAGTAAGCTACAGACTAAAAGGCAATATCTTATCGAATTAATAGGCCATACCGATAAGGAGGGGACTGATGATTTTAATCAAAAATTGTCTGAAGACAGGGCCAATGAAGTAGCAAAATATTTTAAAAATTATGGAATTGACTCGTTGAGAATTTCAACTGTTGGTGTGGGAGAAACTCAACCATATGTGATTGAGGGAACCAAAGAGGAACTGGCTAAAAATAGAAGAGTCGAGATCAATTTTGTTCAATAATATTTCAATTTCTCATTATTTCTTACTTTTTGTCTCACAGATATAATTTGTCCTTAAATTCGTATTAAAAAACCGGTGACAAAATATTTTTTAATTAGTGTCCTACTATTACTATCTCTTTCAGCATTTAGCCAGAAAGAAAAAAAAAGAGCAGAAATTGATTCTGTCAGTTTTTACATTTCAGAATCTAACTTTGAAAAGGCCATTACTATCCTGACTGAACAAATTGATCAGGCGCCAACATCAGAACTGTTTATCGCAAGGGGACTGGCAAGAATCGAGACCGGTGATTTCGATATTGCATTATCTGACCTAACGGAAAGTTTAAACCTTAGCCCTCATAATGATACTGCCTATTACAACATAGGATATATCCTCTATCTTCAGGGCAAGTACGAAGAATCAATAAATTACTATGATTCTGCACTTATTTATAATACTGATAATGTTTACTATCTTTTGGCCCGGGGTGACTCATTTTTGGAATTAGATAATTTTACCCTGGCCCTTAAAGATTATAGAAAAGTAATTTCAATTGACAAGGAAGCAGATTTAGGGTATTATGGTATTGCCATGTGCCACTATTATGTCGAGCAGTTTGACAGTGCAAAATACTATTTGAGCTATGCCATCACCTTCGATCCCTTTGATGCGGATTATTATTTTCAACGGGCTTTATGCAAATACAATGAAAAAGACTTCGATGGTGCACTAAAAGATCTAAATTTTTCCATTGAAATTGACCCTGAAAACACTGACGCATGGTTAATCAGGGCACAATTATATTTAAAAAATGGCTATTTTGAGGATGCGCTGGATGACCTGGATAATGCACTTGAAGAAGATTCTCTTAATATCGAAATATTGAGTGAAAGAGGTAATCTGTATTTAAAGACAGGCAATTACAACCGGGCTTTAGACGATTTTTCAACCATTATCAATTTGGATAACATGGTAGATATTGCATTATTTAACCGGGGCTTGGCCTATTTTTTTCTGGACCATTACGATAATGCACTTAAAGATCTAAACAGAGCTATTAAATTAAATGATCAATCAGAAGATTATTTCTCGTACAGAGCACTTTGTTATCTTGCCTTAGAAAATTCTGATAAATCATTCAATGATTTTCAAACTGCTTTAGAAATTAATCCTAACAACCCTGACATATATTTTAAAAGAAGTACTGCATACTATGAAGTGG
Organism: Bacteroidota bacterium; assembly: GCA_024280115.1. GTDB lineage: Bacteria > Bacteroidota > Bacteroidia > Cytophagales > Cyclobacteriaceae > JAAUQL01. The sequence goes on from JAJRQT010000184.1 coordinate 10,192, forward strand.
AAAACTATCAATTGGCATTGAAAGATTTAGAAACCTCTTTCAAGCTTGACCCAGAATTTCCAGGGATATTTTTACTGAGAGCAGAAATATATGCGACATTAGATGAAGATGAAAAAGCGCTTAAATATTATGATCTGGCAATATTGCATGACCCTGAAAACGGTGAAATTTTCTTCAAAAGAGGGATTTATCTTTATGAAATTGATAATCTCGTAGGCGCAATGGATGATTTTGATTACGCTATTTTACTTGATGCCAGTGTTGCCGCTCCATATACAAATCGTGGATTATTGAAGTTTGAATTAAAGGATAAGGAGGGAGCATGCCTTGACTGGAAAAATGCTTTTAAATTGGGTTCTGAATTTGCCCAGGGATTGCTGAAAAAGCATTGTAGAAAATAATTTGCTACTAATCTATATAGGTTAATTGCAAGACAATATTTATATGGTTTTATAAAAGACCTTATTTTTTTAGTAACCAAATTCTACAAATTCTCAGTTTTACCTAATCGATATTGAAGAACCAAGATAAAAATGTCGTAAATTGTATATGATAACTTTTTGGAAGATTTATAAAGCTGTATTTTTTTAATTGTGAATCGGTTATGTATAGACTAACTTATATTCTAACGATTTCTTTTTTTATCAGCTATTTTTCTATAGCCTCGCCGACCAATAGTATTAGTTATCGATATTCAGAAATCAATTATTCTTTCCTACCCCTGATCGGAATAAGAATTAATGGAGGCGCAAAATACACAAACAATAAATTTATAGAGGTTGAAATAAAATCATTAAAAACGGCTAAATCCCTAATCGAATCAATGAAAATTGGATTCGATTTTAATTTATCAGATTCCGAATGGATACCTTATTCGGAAAGCGTTATTAAAATGCAAATTGAAGGCGAGGATGGCGAAAAATACATTTATGCCCAATTAAAAGATAAAGCGGGGAATGAATCTCCTGTTGAGAAAAACAAAATTATTTTAGATACAAATCCACCAATAAATGGAAAAATCATCTTAAACAAAGGTGAAAAATATTTTAACGACAAGCTGGGAAGAGTTATGGTAAGCATCAAGGCAGAAGATGCTGTTGAAATCATGATCTCGAACTCCTCAAATTTTCAAAACGGCAGATGGGAAAAACTTAAAGAATCTATGAAATGGATCGTTGATATCGGTTCGGGTAATGGTGAAAAAACTGTATTCGCCAAATTCCGAGACTTGGCAGGAAATGAATCTGAATTTACGAGTAGCAGCATTATCATGGATATCTCACCACCTTCCGGAGGTACTATTGTAATCAATGACGGCGAAAAATACTCAAGAATCCAAAAGTTCAAACTGACGCTGACATCAAAAGATGCGACAAGAGTAAGAATTGTGAGCAATGGTGTTGGAAAATATTATGATTTTAAACCCGATGAAAACGGGAGAATGAATATGTTTTGGAAAGCAGATTCTCTGCAAGGCAAAAAAATTGTTAAAGCTTATTTCGTGGATGAAGCAAAAAATATCACAAAAATACCGGCAGAAGCCTCTATTATTTACAAAACAACTGCCCCTGTAAAACCGCATATCACAATTGACCAAGGACATAAATACACGAATAATCCACGGGGGACAGTTACTCTTAAAGTCTTGTCAAAGGAAAATCCACTCAACCTCAAAATGTTGGTAAGCAATAAGCCAAATTTTGATGGCGCTAAGCAACAACCCTTTAAGTCCACTCTTCTAAACTGGCAATTAGATAGTGAAGTTGATGGGCTTAAGTCCATATACATCAAGTTAATTGATCCAGCGAATAATATGTCCGAAGTTTCACGGGCCGATATATTTTTGGACCGTACCCCTCCAAAGATAAATTCATTTAACATCAACAATAAAAGTGAATGGAGTATTAGCCTGAAGGTTATATTATACTCCGATATAGATGATGCTTTTGAAGCCCAATACAGCAACAGCCCGAATAATCTTAGAAATATGAAATGGGAGATATACCATGAACAACGACCGGATTGGGGTATTCTTGCAGTAGATGGCGAGAAAATAGTTTATGCTCGTTTTAAAGATGAAGCCGGTAACATATCAGAAGTTGTTTCGACAAAAATTAAACTGGATATGACCCCTCCGAAAGGCGCATTGATCCTCAATGGAGGAAAAAAGGTAACCAACAATCCGGATGGCAAAGTAAATCTTCAAATAAATCATGATGAGGATGTTATGGGAATGCAGATTACTAATAAACCTGATTTTAAGGATATTAGCATATTACCTATTGAAAAAACCATTGAAAACTGGCAACTTGATGCCAATGATGACGGGGATAAAACAGTATATCTGAGACTCAAAGACAGGGCCGGAAACTATTCAAAAGTTTATACCTCATCAATTGTCCTGGACAGAGTTGCACCTGTAAACAATGAATTGATCATCAACAATAATGACCCTTTTGTCAGGAATAAAAATAAACGGGTTTCGCTATCGTTTAGGTCTGAAGGAGCTACACATATTATGGTTTCCAACAAACCCAATATGGAAGGTGGGGAATGGATACCTTTCAAATCTGCAATTGCATGGACACTCGAAGGAGCGGAGGGCACACATAATGTGTATGCAAAATTTAAAGATGCTGCAGGGAATGAAACTGAAGTAATTAGCAAAATGATCAAGTCTGACTATACTCCTCCGAAAATAGTCAAATTTGACATTGACAATGGTGCAGAATATAGTGTAGATCCGCAAAGTGTTGTATCTCTCACGTTTAATGTTGAAAATACAGTTTCTATGGCCATAAGTAATACCCAGCTCAAAGATACGAGCCAATTGAATAATCTTTGGGAACCATATCAAAGCACCAAAGAATGGAAATTGGAAGGAGAAGATGGGTTAAAAATCATTTATTGTAGATTTAAAGATGAAGCTGGCAACATAACACATGAGTACTACAGTAAAATTGTGCTGGATAGAATCCCTCCTGCCGATGGAAAGGTTATGATAAATAATGGAGCAGAATGGCTTACGGACATTAGTGGAAAAGGAGAAATCCAATTATATGCTAAAGACGCTCACGAGTTTATGATAAGTAATACACCTAATTATTCTAAAGGGAAATGGGAATCAATGACAACTGCAAAAAAAGATTGGATATTTGATACCCGCAAATCTCCAGCAATCGTTTATGCTCAATTTCGAGATAAGGCCGGTAATGTTTCTGCACCTGTAAGTGCTTCAATCCAAATCGATAATGATCCTCCTAAAAACACTTCTATATCCATAAATGGTGGAGCGAAATTTGTGGCTGATAAAGAAAGAAAAATAAAGATTGAAATGAATGCTGAAGGGGCTACAGGAATGAGAATCAGTCAGTTTAAAAATTTCAGAGATGCGAAATGGGAACCAATTGTTACTTCTAAAGAAATAATTCTTTCTCCCCCAGATGGCGAAAAGACCTTTTATATCCAGTTTAGTGATGATGCTGGGAACCAGTCAGAAATCATTAGCAGTAAAATAATTCTGGACACCACACCTCCAATAATCAAAAAATTCTTAATTAATGATGGCGCAGAATGGTCCAATGACGCAGGTAAAAAAGTAAATCTATCAATAGATGCTGAGGGTGCCTCGGAAATGGTAATCGGCACCAGGCCTGGCCTGGATAATTCATCATGGGAACCTTTTAAATCTTCGGTCTCCAATTATGAATTATCTGGAGATGATGGCGAGAAAGTTCTGTACCTTAAATTAAAGGATGAATCCGGAAATATATCGAAGATCGCTACTGCCAAAATCAAATTGAAACGATCATTTTAAAACCGCACGTTAACACTTATGAGGATAATAGAAAATTATTCGCTGCAAAAACTAAATACCTTTGGTTTGCAGGTAAAGGCCAAATATTATGTTGAATTGAACTCAACGAATGAGGTAATTAAATTTCTCAGATCAGAAAACTTTAATTTCAACAATAAATTAGTTATCGGAGGTGGGAGTAATCTGCTGTTTACAAAAGATTTTGACGGCCTTATTATAAAAGTAAATATCCCTGGAATTCATGTGGTGAAGGAGGATGAGCATCATTTTTGGGTTAAATCTGGAGCCGGTATAGTTTGGCAGGATCTTATAGATAGCTGTATTCAAGCCAATTTTGGAGGCATTGAGAACCTCTCCCTTATCCCTGGAACTGTCGGCGCTGCCCCTATCCAAAATATAGGTGCTTATGGAGTTGAACTAAAGGATACTTTTGAAGCCCTTGAAGCTATTGAATTTACCTCCGGGAAAAAAAGGTATTTCAGAAAGGAGGATTGTCATTTCGGCTACCGGGACAGCATTTTTAAAAATGAATTGAAAGATAAATTTTTAATCACAAATGTTGTCTTAAAACTCACAAAAAAACCAGTAATTAATATAAGCTATGGGAAAATAAAAGAAGTACTAAAGGAATCCGGTTTAGATAATATTTCTGTTAAAGACGTAAGTGAGAGTATAATAAAAATAAGAAAATCCAAACTCCCGGATCCTAAGAACATCGGTAACGCGGGAAGTTTTTTCAAAAATCCTGTGATTCCAAACCCTCAGTTTGAAAAATTATTGACTGAACACCCGCAACTTCCATCGTATAAACAAGGTAATGATTATACAAAAATTCCGGCAGCCTGGCTGATCGAACAGTGCAATTTTAAGGGCAAATCACATAATGGAGCCGCAGTACATCAAGAGCAGCCCCTTGTGCTCATTAATAAAGATAATGCAACAGGCAAAGACCTGATTGAGCTATCACAAAAAATTCAAAATAAAGTGGCCTCAAAATTTGGCATTAAACTTGAAACAGAAGTTCGAATAATCTAACCTGATTATTTGCTGAGATATTTACTGCTATTTGACAGAAATAAAAAATTATCCAGGGTGCCCAAATCCTGATACCTTTAAGCTGTCGGCTGTTGATCCACAAAAAGCAAATATTCGATTACTATTGAGTCTAAATTAAAGAATCAGGCACCGCAACCTTCTCTGCGAACTTGGACGTTGACACTCCAAATCTTTCGAGAAAATCTATCCCTTCGTCTTTGGGTAACCCTTTATATTCGGCATAGGAATATAGATAAATCACCTTATTTACACCGGCGCTCAGCAGCATTCTGGCACATGCAAGACAAGGAGTAAGTGTAAGATAAATGGTAGATCCGTCTACATTTGCACTATTTTTCACAGCATACATCAAAGCATTTTGTTCAGCGTGCAAGGCAAGCGAACAGCTTCCTCTGGAATCTTGTTCACAACCCGTCTCCGGCCATTCTTCGTCACAATTATGCGTTCCTGCAGGAGGCCCATTGTATCCAATAGAAATGATTCTTGTGTCCTTAGTCAAAACTGCCCCAACATGTCTTTTAACACAATGAGATCTTTGTGCAATATTAATTGCAAGCTCCATGTAAATTTTATCAAAATCCGGTCGTTCCATCATTAAATTTTTATAAAAATGCTAACTCTGTTTTAAAAAGAAGTTTATATATTCACAACATTCAATCAACGGTAAAAGAAATAAAAATGAACGTCAATTTAAAATTCAATCTGATATTATTATACCTCCTATCTTTTTTATCTGTAAATAACCTTTACGCACAGGAAGCAGTAAAGGCCAGATTAAGCCCTTTGGAAATTGCCACTGTTAAATATGAGTCCACATATATAAAAGTCACCTATGGGAGACCGCATAAAAAAGGACGGAAAATTTTTGGCGATTTGGTGCCATACGGCGAAGTATGGAGGACAGGAGCCAACGAGGCAACAGAAATCACAACCACCAAAGATGTTATAATAAATAAAAAAAGACTCAGAGCCGGAACATACACATTATTCACAATTCCCGAAAAAGATAAATGGAAAGTCATTTTCAATTCTGATCTTGGACAATGGGGTTCCTACAATTATAATCCTGACAAAAACGTTTTAGAAATCGATGCAAAAGTTAGCGAAACAGATGTAGTGTACGAACCATTCACAATCGAGTTTCAATTGCAGGATGATAAAGTAAATTTTCTGATGATTTGGGATAAAACAATGGCGTCGTTTACCATCAATTTTCTGGATTGACCACAATTCCTTTTCTATATTTGCCAATCAGTAAATTACTGAATCCAAAAAAACACATATGCTTTCAATTTCTAATTTAAGCTATAACATAGGTGACCGTATAATTTTTTCCAATGCCCAAATTCATATAAAACCCAAAGAAAAAATCGGGTTGATAGGACTTAACGGAACAGGAAAAACAACTCTATTAAAAATACTGAATGGGGAGATTACTCCGGATTCTGGCGAAATCAGTAGAAAAAAAATATGTACGATCGGGTTTTTAAACCAGGATTTATTGTCCTATCAATCAGAAGAAAGCATTGTGGCCGTGGCAATGGAGGCTTTTAAAGAAACTGTAGAAATTGAGATCATAATTGAGCACCTCATTAAGCAGCTTGAAACGGATTATTCAGACAATGTTCTACATCGATTAGCCACCTTACAAGAAAAATATGAAGCCATGGGAGGATATACTTTGCAATCTCAAGCGGAAGAAATTCTTGAGGGTGTGGGATTTAAGACATCTGATTTGCACAGACCGTTATCTGAGTTTTCTGGTGGTTGGCGTATGCGTGTAATGTTGGCAAAATTGCTTTTGGAAAAGCCATCAATCCTAATGCTGGATGAACCAACGAACCACCTTGATCTCCCATCTATTCAGTGGGTTGAAAATTATTTGAAAAATTATGAAGGATCTGCAATTATTGTTTCTCACGATAAAATATTTTTAGACAATACCATTTCAAAAATAATTGAAGTGAACAATTTTAAGCTGAATTCATTTATAGGAAATTATAGCTTCTACCTCCAGGAAAGAGTATTGAGAAATGAAATCCAGAAAAACGCTTTCCTCAACCAACAGCAAAAAATAAAACAAACGGAGCAATTTATTAACAGATTCCGTGCAAAATCTACAAAAGCCCGACAGGTCCAATCCAGGGTGAAATCGCTTGAAAGGATGGATAAGGTTGAAGATGTAAAATCTGAATCCGCTGAGATAAGTTTTAAGTTCTCCTTCAGTCAAAAATCTGGCCGGCATGTCACTCAACTGAAAAATGTAAGTAAAAGCTTTGGAAAACTTGAGGTTTTGAAACCATCCACAATCGGGATTGAAAGAGGTGATAAAATTGCACTAATAGGCGCAAATGGGATTGGGAAATCGACGCTTTTAAGAATTATTGCAAATACTGAATCTCATGGAGGCAAGGTAGAAACGGGTTATAATGTAGTCCCCACCTTTTACGCCCAGCATCAAATCGAAGCACTTACATTAGAAAATGAAATACTTGATGAATTAAAACAGGTCGGTAGCGGAAAATTGGAGCAGGAATTAAGAATGGTGCTGGGATGTTTTCTATTCAGTGGAGATGATGTTTTCAAAAAGATAAAGGTATTATCCGGAGGTGAAAAATCGAGAGTCGCATTGGCCAAAACACTGATTTCTGAGGCTAACTTCTTACTGCTGGATGAACCCACAAATCATCTCGACATTATCAGTGTTAACATCCTAATTCAGGCCCTCCAACAATTTAAAGGCACTTTTATCTTTGTTTCGCACGACCGTTATTTTATTTCAGAAATCGCCAATAAGATCTGGTATATCGAAAACCAGCAAATCAAGGAATATCCCGGGACTTTTAGAGAATTTGAAATTTGGAATAACAGGCAGAAAATAAAAAATGTGGCCCATGCAGAATTAGATACCAAAGAAAAAAAGCAGAAAAAGAAAAAACCTGCCCATTCTGATTTAGATGCTAAGCGATCCAACCAATTACGCAAGCTTAAAAAACGATTAGAATATTTAGAGAATGAAATTGATATACTTGAAGCTGAATCACTTCAAGCTGAAGAAAGTATGTCTGAGCCCGAGATATATGGTAATATTGACAAACTTGCCGAGACCAATAAACAATATGATCATATAAAAACCCGGTTGGAAGAAAAGAACTTAGAATGGGGGAATATCGCAGAAGAAATTGAGCGATTGGAGTAAAAAAAGAAGGGTGTCCACAGCCAATGAAACACCCTTACATCATTAAACTTAGCCTAATTTTGTTTTCTATAGTACACCGTTAAAGCTGCCATCCCAAAAGTTAGCTGACTTTTTAGTCCAGAATCAACCCCAATGACGAGCCAAACGGCGCCATCTTTGTCTGATTCAACTTCTATAAAGTGCTTAAAAGTGTTTCCTGAAATCACCTCCGGGGTAATACTTGTCAGCTCTGAAACAGAACCTATATTTATTATATCTTCTCCACTGTCACTATTTGTTGCCCCTTTATCGACGTTAAGGGCCATATATTCCAGGGAATTTCTCCAGGTAAACTGCTCTAGGCTGGGCTCATAATTAACGGCTCCTATTTTCAAATATAATTCGTCGGACGAAAGCTTATCAATTTGAGTCAATAATTGCGTATATATTAGAAACTCAAAATCAATTTTATATTTTTTATTTGGCTCCAGATCAGGGATTTTTCGCTTAAAAAAATAAAACAAATCTCCATAAGGATTGTCTGCACTGATTTTTAAACTTTTACCCTCCAATGACAAACTATTGGGCATCTGAAAGTTACTGAATTCGTAATCAGCGCTATCTTTATAATCAACAGGAAAATCTGATATTCCACCTTCCCAGCCCTGTGGTCCATTTTCGAAATCATATGCGGTCAACAAATCCACAAATTCAGATGCTTGATGGTCCATATTTGATGAGCAACCCGCCAACCATAAAAAAAGAATCAATAATAAAGCTTTTACTGTCATACCTTCCATTCACTAACATCCTTTAATTCACAAGACACAAAAAACAATTAAAAGGTTGAATCCTACCTGAAACTATATGCAATCCCAAAAGAAAGCATAAATGACGAGGGATAACTATTGAGATAAAAATCATCCCGCGTAAATGAATTTACAGCAAATCTATAGCTGGGTTCTAAAGTTATGGCATAATTTTTTGAGAATGTATAACCCAGCATGGTGCCCAGAGAACCATTGAAATAAACGCTCTTATACGGCGACCCTTCCCCTGCTGAACTGGAAAGAGTTTCTAAATACTTACTTTTATCCACAATTTGATTATTGAGAAAAAACTCAGTGGATATACCTGCCAGAAAGGTTAAATTTAATTTTTTATCCAACAACACATACCCCGCTCTCAAAGGAACTGATACGAATTCATATTGATTGCTCAAATTGGTTTCCGAAATTCTTTTTACCGACGACAACCCTTCCAATTGATACTGATAGGAGGCCACAATAGGTAAGCGTGTCTCACTGCCAATTTCTTCGATATAACCGGTAGTAGTAGTGGTAGTATTTGCCCTACGGTATGCAACACCGGTTTGTACAACAAATCTACGGGTTAATTTAAAGCCTACGTTAGCTCCATAGCTGTAAGCAATTTCAGGTTCTGTTTCCATACCAGCGCTCCGGACTGATAAAAAATCCTTATTAGTAGTATTAAAGGATGCCAATTGATCATTAACAGATTCTACACGAGCACCGGCAAGAGCTGAATAGTTAGCACTTGAAAATGAATTTCCTCCCTGCTGAAAGTTCGGATCAAACACTCCCGTAGAAAAATCTAATCCAGCTAAGAATAATCCGCTTTCCTTTTCTTTTTTCTTTTCTGATGATCCTCTTGGCATTACGGGAATTAAATAGATATGATCAATTTTATAGACCATATCTTCCTTGCTACGAAATTCTATGCCTTTCGAATCGATTTCGTTAAGGCTCAAAAACTTCCTCGAATTATCCAAATCAACAATTAAAGGATCATTGTCGCTACGATTCGGCAGAATTATGTTTGACAGCTTTGTCTTTTCATTCTTAATTTCCCTATTGTTTGAATGAGCTAAAATGACGCTCTCTGTGGGAGTCTCATTCTTATTTGAGGATTGACCTTTTTGTGAATCTCTATCATTAATCCCGGCGTCACTTTGCGGGACTTGTGTCAAATCATTATCAGAATAATTTAAATTTACGTTATTGCCATTACCCTGCACTGATACCATCTCAGCTTCATCATGATTGATATGATAATTTATACTAAAAACACTTACGCCCAATGCAAATGCAACGGATGCGGCAGCTAGTAATTTAAATAGGAAAGCTCTTTTTCTAAAATACCCAGCCTCCTGTTTAGAGATGTTAGAATCGATCTTATCCCACACACCTTCGGACGGGGCCATTTCGGCATCCCTAAAGGCATCCTCCCACTGCCGCTCAAATTCGGTTAACTTATTTAATTTTTTCATAGCGTTCAATATTATCTTCTTCAGCTATTTTTTCTTTTAATAATTTTCTAGCCCTTGAAAATTGCGATTTTGAAGTTCCCTCACTTACTTTCAGCATTTCCGCAATTTCCTTATGGCTGTATCCTTCGATGGCGTACAAGTTAAATACTGTTTGACATCCGGCCGGCAATTCTTTAATCATCTTAAGCAATTCTTCCAATTGAAAACTTGATAAAGACTTGCTGTGATCAAAATCATTCTTAACATCATCAATATCCACCATCGGATACATGTAAAGCTTTTTTCTCTGGCTATTGAGTGCAGTATTTACGACTATCCGTTTAATCCAATAGTCGAGTCTGCTTTCTCCCCTATATCCTTTTAAATTTTTAAAGATTTTAATAAATGAATCCTGAAGGACATCCTCCGCCTCCTGTTGAGATTTAGTATAACGTAAACATACCATATACATCCTTTTCGAAAAGATGTCATAGAGATTCCTCTGTGCAAGACGATCTCCTTTTACGCATGCCTCAATTAATTCCTTATTCTCGTGCATAAATTCCGGCTAGGTCAATATATTTATGCCAAATTTTATTAACTATGACACAGTATATCGACATCTGGTTGTAATTTGATCGAAACAATATTATAATGTTGCTTTCACGCGTTTTATAAATCACAATATAAATTTCTGCAAATTGTCACTTATTTCATATTTAATGTACCTTATATTTAGTCTTAGCTGTATTGTTAATACTATACCGGCCAATAATAAGACATTAGAATATGTAGATAAAATATATGAAGACAACATAAAAACAGCTATTCTCTTCCACGCTGATGATATTAAAGCAACTCCTTTATATCCTGCAGCCATTCCGATATTTCAGAAAATACCGCTCGTGTTAAAGTTTGATGAATTATATACTGATGATGCAAATTACTATAGGGCAAAAATTATTCACTGCAATCTCAATTGGACAAAGTCAAATATACCGGACTTACAATACCTTTTAGAATACAATGATTTTACAATTGACGAATTCGAATTCTCGTTTGCTACAAAAGTCCCATACACGCATTTCACCTTCCCTGTTCCAAGAGTAAAACTTCCCGGAAATTATTTATTGGTGATTTATAGGGAGGGTGATGAAAATGATGTTATAATAACAAAACGATTCATCGTCTATGATCAGAAAGTAAATATTCTTGGAGAAGTAGGACTTTCTACAGGCGTAATACAAAGAAGGCTGAACCAGCAAATAGATTTCACAATTGACTACACGAAATATCCTATTTCAAATCCATTTTTAGACCTGCATGTAGTATTAAGACAAAATCACAGATGGGATAACGCTATATTTGATTTACAACCAACTATGATAAAAGAAGATATCTCACAAGTGGAATACAAGCATTTCAATTTTGAAAACAATTTTAAAGCAGGAAATGAATTTAGATTTTTCGATATTCGTTCGATTCATTTTGGGGGCAGAAATGTCGAAAAAACCAATATCTCAGAAACCCAAATCGATGCATATTTATATTTCGATAAATCCCGGGGGACTGAACCCTATTCCTACATAAAAGACCTGAATGGCGGTTATGTAATAGAAAATTCTGAGGGCAACAATGATTTCATTGAATCTGAATATATCAAAGTGCATTTTTTTCTCGATTTAAAAGAAAAAATAAATGAAGACGTTTACTTATGCGGGAAATTTACAGATTGGAGATATGAAGGTTTCAACAAGATGACATACGTGGATGTTTCCGGATTATACATGTGCAATCTTCTTTTAAAACAAGGTTTGTATGATTTCACCTATTGCGTGCCAGGTAACAAGGAAAATCCTACGGTGCTGGAAGGAAATCATTTTGAAACTAAAAATGAATACGAGATCATCGTTTATTACAAAGACCCTATGCTCAATACAGATATAATTGTCGGGTATTTAAAAATAATCTGATTATTATTTTGGCTCTACAGCTTTCCGATAACTAATTGTCCTTTTTGATGGATCAGTATTGGCTAAATCCAACATTCCGAATCCTTTGTGTGTAAAGGATCCCATACCACCGCTAAATACAAATTCCTGCACCTCCTTGGCCGCATATAAAACAAAAGGAAAAGTATATCCCCGGACTTCATACTTTACGTCCTGATCATAAACAGGATAAATCCTGGCAAATTTTTTCTGATTCTCTCGGATTTTTTTCAGATAATTCTCATCCGGAACTAATTGGAATTTGGAAAAAGAAGCTAGCTGTTCATTTGAATAAGTCCCAAGAGCTTCCATTCTTAATATCGTGGACTCAAATAATATATCAGAAAACTCATCAGTTTCTGGTGGTATAAATCGTTTACTTTCGTTGTCATTAAAAGATGGCTTGAGCAAAACCATCGGTGAAATACAAATATATTTCATCTCATCCTTGAATTCAGGCATGTTTTCCAGCTCTACTGACTCAGGTAGCAGGACCAGATTGCCTACTTCAACATTAGAGATTTTAAATAATTCATCAATAAAATAATCGACAAACTCTTTATTCAGGCAGGAAAAAACCAATGTTACCCTGTTAGAGAAAAAATGCAAACCATTTCTACTGATCTTAGTTTGACCTTTCAATCCTGAAAAATTATAAAATGAAAAATCTCTGAATTTTTCATTCCCGCCTTTAATTATAATCCCTTTAACTAATTGGGCTAACAAAAATTGATGGTGGAATGGAACAAAGGCTCCTTTGTTCTTTAAAATAAATATTACTCTTACTCTCAATGATCTGTGAATTACAGTTAAAAAAAATCCGTATTAAAAAACAGTTACAACAATTAAACTCTTCAAGAAACCATCATTAACTAAATATATGTTATGTGATCGTAGTATATAACAGAAAAATAAAAATAATGTTTAAAAAACTATTATAGTTGAGTTGTACAAATATGATCAAACTAGACAAGTTAAAAATATTTTTCTGTTAAAATATTCTTCTTTTTATAAGGAAAGTAATTTAGAAAAAAAACAAATAGTCTCAAAGATATTATTTCTTTAAAAAAAATAGCTGCTATACATTAAACCTAAAATGCATAATATCTCCATCCTGTACTACATATTCTTTTCCTTCTATTGACAATTTCCCAGCCTCTTTGCAAGCCAACTCTGATTTATATTTGATGAAATTACTCATTTTAATAACTTCAGCTTTTATAAAACCTCTTTCAAAATCCGTATGAATTACACCCGCGGCTTGAGGGGCTTTCCATCCCTTTCTTATTGTCCAGGCTCTTACTTCCTGAGGGCCGGCAGTAAAATATGTGATAAGATCCAATAAATGGTAGGATGCTTTGATCAACCTGTTAAGGCCTGACTCTTCCAATCCATATTCCGATAAGAACTCATTTTTTTCTTCTTCCGTATCGAGCTCAGCGATTTGAGATTCCAGTGCAGCGCAGACGATGATCAATTCCGAATCTTCTGCAGCAGATATTTTTAAAAGCTCTTCAGTTAATTCATTTCCATCAAGTGAATCCTCGTCAACGTTTGCAACATAGATTACAGGTTTCTCTGTTAGTAAAAAAAGATCCGGAACAATGGATCTTTCCTGATCTGTAAGGACGGCCGATCTTGCATTCTTACCTTCCTCCAATATCTTTCTGTATTTTTCTAAAACAGCTAATTGCTTTTTGGCTTCCGGATCGCTGGTTTTTGCGATTTTTTCCAGTCTATGTACTCTTTTTTCAATACTCTCCAGATCCTTAAGTTGTAGCTCTGCATCAATAATTTCTTTGTCCCTTCGCGGATCCACATTGCCATCTACATGTACCACATTGGGATCTTCAAAGCACCTGACAACATGTATAATGGCATCTACTTCTCGTATATTTGCCAGGAATTTATTACCTAGCCCTTCACCTTTACTGGCTCCTTTTACAAGGCCCGCTATATCCACGAATTCTATGACCGTAGGTATGGTTTTTTCCGGATTTACAAGTTGAGTTAATATATTCAACCTTTTATCCGGAACTGTAATAACTCCAACATTAGGTTCTATAGTACAAAATGGAAAATTTGCTGCCTCTGCTTTGGCCGAAGACAATGAATTGAAGAGCGTGGATTTACCAACATTTGGCAATCCAACAATTCCGCACTGTAATGACATTTCTTATACTTTGAAAATATGATAACTTTTATAACCTCTGAAGATCTCCATCACAAATACCCTAACGATTGTATAAACAGGTATTGCTGCAATCATGCCAATTGTACCAGCCAGAGTTGCGCCCGCAAATATAACAATAAAAATTTCCAGAGGATGAGCTTTGACACTTTTAGAAAAAATCAAAGGCTGTAGTATAAAATTATCTGCCATCTGGACTGTTGCAAATACAGATGCTATTTTAATGATCATTATGATATATTGATTGCTTTCAAAAATCAGTGCCCCTGAAGTGGATAATCCCACAATAATTGCAAAAGACGCCCCGAGAATCGGACCAAGATAAGGTATGAGATTGATAACTGCGGCAAATAATGCTATTGATGCTGCATAATTTATTCCAAAAATTGATAAACCAGTATACGCTATTGAGAATATTGCCGTCATTTGTAAAAACAATCCTAGCAAATAATTAGACAGAAGTTTTTCTATTTTAAATAGCCCCTCTATAGAAACTTCGAAATACTCATTGGGAATCAGGTTAATAATGCGTTTTCTCAATATTCCCTGTTCATAAAGTAAAAAGAAGGTAATAAATATTACTGCCATTATTCCCACAAAAACATTCCCAGTCAGAGAAATAAGATTTTCAACAATAGACGAGATCTCCACTTCACTAATAAAGTTTAATATGCCTTCTTTAATATTTTTGGCCAAAAATCCAGCACTGAAATCACCCAGTTGATATTTCAATATAAAACTCTCCAAAGGTTTTAAGGGTGCCTCCAGCTTTGCAATCACCTGCCCAAGATCAATATTCATGAAAATGCTTACCTGTTCAGAAATAAGAGGTAAAAACAAAGTGATAAATGCTGACAGAAGTAAAATCAATAGTAAAAATGAAATAATTACAGCCATAGCCCGGGGCATGCGAATATTAAAAAATTGTTGATTTGACAAGTAGTTTGTTAAAGGTCGAAGGATTGTAGAAAGCACAATTGAAATGACCAAGTAAATAAAAATGCTGGAAAAATACCAGCTCAGTAAAATAAAAATACCAAAAGCTAATAATACAAATACGATTGGTTTCTTAAAGAGATTCATTTGAAATGGCCTTCAATCAAATTGTTTTATAAAAAAGAAAGCCCATGGAAACAACCAGGGGCCTTTGTCTAAATGTGATATTATTAAGCTAATCCCATTTGAGATCTCCTCCCAAATCAGATTCTTTTTTTTCACCTCCAACACCCATTTCTTCCTTTTTATCAAATTGTGTGAAGTCCACATCAGGAAGCAATTCTGTTTTCACATGACCAATGGTGCCATTTAAAGCATCAATGAACTTATTAAAATCCTCTTTATAAAGAAAAATTTTATGTTTTTCATAATAGTACCCATCATCCTTGTACCTTCTCTTGCTTTCTGTTATTGTCAGATAATAATCATTGGATCTGGTAGCCTTCACATCAAAAAAATAAGTCCTCTTCCCAGCCCTTACTCGTTGCGAGTATATTTCAATCTTTCCGTTATCCTTAGTCTCTTCCACAACTCTAAGTGTTTTGATCAATAGTTTTCTTAAAAAATTCTTAGTATAAATGATCTTAAAATCGGATAAATATAAAACAATGATTTACTTTGTTCCAAGTAAATAGCAATAATTTACTTAAATGAAGGCAATAAAAGACTGGTATATAAGCATATTTAAAAAACATGTTGACAGTATTCCAGTAAAAATTGTATTTTTTTTAATTCATATTTTAACTTATGAAATTTGATCTCAAGAAAATTCGTGAATTAAGCAACCTGGAACTACTGGCAAAACAGCTTGTAGAAGGTTTTATTACTGGGCTTCACAAATCACCCTATCATGGATTTTCTGTAGAATTCGCCGAGCATAGGTTGTACAACACAGGTGAAAGCACCAAAGACATTGATTGGAAGGTATATGCGAGAACGGATAAACTTTTTTCTAAACGCTATGAAGAAGAAACCAATCTGCGGTGCACAATACTAATTGATAATTCATCATCAATGTATTACCCAAAAGAAAATTATGGAAAAATAACTTTTAGTGTGATGGCAGCAGCAACAATTGCTTTTATGCTGCAAAAACAACGGGATGCTATTGGCATAACAACGTTCTCTGACCATATCGAATCTCAAACAGCGGTGAAATCAACACATACCCACCTACACAAGATCCTCATATCATTGGAGCAATTACTCCAATCACCACCTAAGAAAGAAAAAAAGACAAGCATTCCTGAAGTTTTACATCAGATTGCAAATAAAATTCATAAAAGGTCGCTGGTGATTATATTTAGCGATATGTTTGATAACCAAGAACAGGCCCAGGAAATAATCAATGGACTTCATCATCTTAAGTACAACAACCATGAAGTTTTGCTTTTTCATGTCACGGATAAAAAGACAGAAATTGATTTTGAATTTGATGACCGCCCCTATAATTTTATTGATGTTGAGACAAAAGAGCGACTAAAAATACACCCTTCACAAATCAGAGATCATTATATTAAAAGGGTCACCGAATATTTTCAGGATCTTACTGTAAAATGCGGGCAATTTAAAATAGATTTTATTCCGGCGGATATCAGTGATGATTTTGACAAAGTTTTGGCTGCTTATTTAATAAAGAGGGGAAAAATGAAATAATCAATCCCCTCTGAGTATCACACAATTAAACACCTATCTACTGTTTATGCATCCAGGCCTGCTTGGTTAAAAGTTCTTCTTCGGTTTCTACATAGTCAGGATCGGGTATGCAGCAATCTACAGGACAAACTGCCGCACACTGAGGTTCTTCATGAAAACCCATACATTCTGTACATTTATTGGGAACTATATAGTAGAATTCGTCTGACAAAGGCTCCTGCTCTTCATCACCTGGAATGGCTGTTCCATCATCCAATTCAACTGACTCAAGAGCTGTGCCTCCTCCCCAGGTCCATTCTACTCCACCTTCATAAATTGCTGTATTAGGACATTCTGGTTCACATGCACCACAATTGATGCATTCGTCGGTTATCATTATTGCCATGTAACTATAACTTTATATTTATTAATAATCAAAACTGCTTTAATAGTATTATGTTTGCACAAAAAAGAACAAATCGTTTCAAAGTTTCAATAAAAATTGGATTTTATTAAAATAACCGATTCATTTTTAGAGCTTCGTCGCCGAATAAAAAACCTGGATCAGACTATTCTAAAAGAATTTATTGATGCCATTCCTTTGCAAAATCCATGGTTTACTCCGGATAATATCAGGCTTTCCATAACTGGTCTATTAAACTACCTCGATGAAGATAAACTCAAAAAATGGCTGAGAAATTATAATTTAACAAATATTCAACCGAAAAAGATTGGGATTGTTATGGCTGGGAACATACCAATGGTTGGTATTCATGACATGATTTGTGTATTGTTAAGCGGGCATAAATTAGTGGCAAAATTAAGTAGCCAGGATGATGTACTCATTCCTTTTATTGCAAATGAATTGATTAAAATAGATCCTGGCTTTGAAGAAAGAATAGAATTTGTTGATCAATTGAAAGGTATGGATGCTGTGATTGCAACAGGAAGTGATAATACAGCCAGATATTTTAATTATTATTTTTCAAAATATCCCAACATCATTAGAAAAAACAGGACCTCCTTTGCAGTACTAAATGGCAGTGAAAGTGTGGAATCGTTAAAAGCGCTCAGTCATGATATATTTTCGTACTTCGGACTGGGATGTAGAAATATTTCCAAGATATTCATCCCTGTAGGTTATGATATTACCAAGTTATTAGACCAATTTGAAGCGTATAACTTTCTTCACGACCATCACAAATACAGTAATAATTATTATTATCAGAAATCAATATTACTAGTAAACCAGGTTTCACATCTCGACAATGGGTTTGCTTTATTTATCAAAAGCGATAGGCTTACCTCTCCGATTTCAGTAATCTACTATGATTTTTATGCGGATATAGATGAATTGAAAAATGATCTATTTCTCATAAAAGATAGCTTGCAATGCATTGTGAGTGAAAAAGATATTATTGGGAATAGTGTGAAATTTGGCAAAGCCCAAATGCCGAATATTTGGGACTTTGCAGATAATATTGATACTATGAAGTTTCTTTCTAAGATTTAATTATTATGGTCTTGATCCGGCCCATTTTTCTACCCAACCTTTAAATGTTTCTCCACTTGGCATGCTGATCGTATAATAATAAATTCCGTCGGCTTGATTTCCACCATCCCAAAGGGTATCGATATTGTAATCATCCGATTTAAATACTATAGAACCATTCCTGTTAGATATAGTAACTTTTGTTCCTGATTCAGGAAGATTCCTGATATAGAATGAGTCGTTATAACCATCATTATTAGGAGTGAAAACATTTGGTACAAATACAGTTTCATCATAACCTATACTGTGCTCTAATATATATTCACATCCGTAGTCATCTACAACTCTTATTTCATATAAACCGGCCCATAGGGAATCAAACTTAACCGGATACCTGTTTAAATTATCACCGGTACTTGGCACTTCTTCCCATGCCCTACTTTCATTGAAATCAATAATATCAGAGATATTCATTTCAAATTCAGGATCAATCAATTGTATCAGGGCTTCATATGGATTTCCTCCACTTGGAATAACTTCACCTGTGATGTAACCGGTAGGCCTGTCAGAAAGTGACACTTCATCTCCTGTAACCTCAAATCCAAGTTGACCTAAAGGTTCATAAATGGTGATCAACTCAGATGTTGCTTCTACACCAAGACATTCTCCCTGGTTCTGAATCATTTTTATATAGTATTTCCCAGCAACGAGCTTATCGGTATTTGATTCATCTATCGTAAATCCACCTTCCAATTCAAATTTGTTTACTTCATAAGTTTCCAGAACTATATTACTTTCATTAATAAGCTGAACTATAAAAGTAGTGTCCGGATCCCCCTTCACATTTCCTATTGTAATTGATCCGATATCATCAATACAACTTACGATGCTATCGCTATCAATAATATCAAACTCGAGAGGATAGGCTCCGCTGAATACTGATATCGTCTCTGAATAAGCACATCCTGCATCAAAACTCGATTTGATGTTTACGATGTAAAAATCTTTATCCAAATTTAAAATCGTCCGAATTCCATTGTCAGGAATCTGATATACTATTCCATTGTTGGGGTCACCGGTTGTAGCTACATAAGCTTCATAAGGCCCTGGTAAAGTTGTGGAATTCATGTCCATTTCTATTCTAATTCCCGCTTTCAGGAATATAGAACTACAACTAACGGGCACATCTGAGATATCGGCCACAATAACTCCCGGAGACTCAACTTCAAATGCAAATTCTTCTTTACAGCTTACTGCATCAATCACGCTAAATGTATGCATCCCGGCACCCAAATTAGCCACTATAGAATCAGATGCCAATTCAAAGAATGTTCCGTCTATTTGATAATTGTAAACACCCGTCCCTCCAGCAACTCTACCAATCTTCACTGCTCCATCATTCTGATTACAGCTCGCAGGTTGAGTTGTAATTATCGGAGTTTCCAAAACTATTTGTTCAGGTCCGTAGATTTCTACGGAAACTTCAGCTCTACAGCTTGCATTGAGTGTATCTTGTCTCACTGCAATATTATAAATTCCATTTGGAGGAAGTTGCTCCACTACATTACCTGAAATAAATGGAATCCAGTTTTCACCATCCGTGGTATATTCATACGGACTCGAGCCACCAACTACATCAATAATAGCTTTTCCATTCGGATCTGACGCGCAGGTAGCATCTTCGAAACTATGAGCACTGGCAATTAAAGTAGTACAGCCACTCTCACAATCCACGCGCAATTCTATGGAATCTGAAGCTACTATCGTACAGCCTGATTGTTCCCTGACTGTATAAAAATAACTTCCCGCCGTCAAGTCCATAAACTGGAAAAATCCGTTTCCATTTTTACTTGTCACATTTCCGAGAGAATCAATGATCTCTACCTCAAATGGAACTACACCACCGGAAACGTTAAAGGTAATTATTCCGTCATTCTCGGCACAGCCTGGGTTTGCCACATCAATATTAGCCATCAAATTGGTCGATACACCTATGTTTGCGATGGTCGTATCCTGACAACCGGTAACAGTATCTTTGGCAATGTACAGATAGCTCCCTTGCCCCTTATCAATGATGGAAGTAATATCCTGTCCAAGAAATGGAACAAACGTTTTTCCTGTATCAAGGCTCACATAATAGTTTCCTGGCCCTGATCCACCTGAGATAATATTAATTACAGCCACACCATCCTCAGTATCCGGACATGATGTGTTATTTGTCGTTGATTCTACATTAAGTGCACATGGGTCATCACATATTGCGGGTCGTCCCACGGCAGTATCTAATGAGTCTATACAACCGATAACATTATCCGTAACTATTACCCTGTAATCTCCTAACTCCAAATCTGCAATATCCTTATCTGTAGAGGTAAATCCCAATCCACTAAGATCCTTCCACAGATAATTAAAATCGCCAGAACCACCTGTCACATTTAAGGAGATCGTTCCATCTGCTCCATCGCAATAGGTGATATCAGTAACTGTTGCATCTATTACAAAACCATCAGGCTCGTTAACCTCCACTGTCCACTGCGCTGATAAAGTTGTCACCAGGTCAGTCACAGTAGCGATATACAAACCGCCTTCTAATCCGGATAAATTTTGATCACTGGAAGTAAATGAATTTGGACCTATCCACGAAATTCCATAACTACCACTTCCTCCGGTAATTAACAAATTAATGGTACCGTCGGCAGCGTCACATGTAGTGACATCTGTTTTTGTTGCGTTTAACACCATATTATTGATGGGCTGAAGAATTTCAACTACTGTCGCATCTGTACATCCGCTTCCCATATCAGTTATGGTCCCGATATACGTTCCGGCAAATAACCCATTAATATCCTGATCTGTTGATGTATATCCATTGGGGCCGGTCCATAAAACATCATATGTTCCTGTTCCTCCTGAAATTGTTAAATCTATCGCTCCATCGTTTCCTCCTGTTGAGGTTACATCTGTTTTCGAAGCTGTAAGGGTAAAATTAACAGGTTCTTTCAATTCAATATCCAAAACTTCCGTACATCCTGAAACTCCATCCGTAACTGCCACTGTATAAAATCCTCTTCCGAGATTTGATTGATCTTGCAAAACAGGATCAATAATTGACGGCCCTGTCCAGCTAAATGAATATGTTCCGGAACCGCCAGCAATAGCTAGCGCAATAGCTCCATCTGACAAACCACATGCAGATATATCAGTAATAGTTGGGGTCACATTTATTTGATTGACAGCGGTAACTATCCCTTGTGCGGGTAGCGTACAGCCCTGGGCATCAGCGACAATTACGTTGACAGAATCCTGATCTATAAGTGTATTATTTATATAAACACTATTTGCGCCATCTTGCACCTGTACTCCATTTAAGTAAAACTGATAATTTGCCATTCCACCAGGGAAGCCTGTGAAAATTATCTGGTCACCAAAACAAATTAAATTATCCGGATCGTTACTGGAAATTGATGCCGAAGATTGTATTTCGACATTCCCTCCTATTACCGTAACATTTGCAATACATAAATTTTCATCTGCAATCTCAATTGGGGTAATTGCAGTTGGTGATTCATCTAAAGAAACAACTGCATCGGTACAAACCGTATTTACCACATCAAATACAACTGAGAAAATTGAAGTATTGTCTAGTATTGTCGTATCACTTAATGATTCGGTATTCCACGAAAAGGTCAAAAATCCGTTGTTTATTTCTGCTGTTCCAAAGTTCCCATTTGAAACATTCCCTATGTTAATATCACTTACACTATTATAATTTAACAAATTAGAGTCCCATGCAATAGTAAATTGCATAGTCATCAAATCTGCAAAATCAACGACTCTCAATGGCACTTTTACCTGGCTTCCGGCAACACCTGAAATTGAATCTAATCTAATAGTAACATCCTTCGCTGGAGTAACATCAATTGTTGCTGAACCAGATACAATTCCTGTACAGAGGGCATCAGAAACTGAAACCGGAATATAGGTTGTAGATGCAACAGGATTAACATTGATCTGATACGGGGAACTATTGATATTTTCAGTAATATCCGAAGTGCCATCATTATATACGAATATCCAGGGCGCTTTACCGGTTAAATTAACGGTCAATACTGCTGAAGAACCCGGACAAATTGTAGCATCTCCCACTAAATCTGCTGTTGGCAGATCATTCACTGTTATTGTTTTAGTTTGCGAGCTTATTTCAGGTCCATTTGTAATGGTTAAAGTAATGGTTTTAATTCCGGAAGTATTATAAACCACATTATGAGGGCCAACCGTATTTTCAGTAGCTGGCGTAGCACCATCTCCAAAATCCCATGCATAATTTGTACCAATTGGCGCAGAAGATGCGTCAGTAAACAAAACTGATCCACCAACGCAAAGCTCATTGACATCCATCGTAAAGTCAGCAGTGAAGAGACAATTTTGAAGTGTCACATTTAAAGTGGATAGATCACCGGTACAACCGGTAGCTCCCGCTGTAGTCTCTACGACAGATATATTTCCACCATTCATTCCAAAATCTACTGTAATAGCTGGACCATCAGCCGGACCAGTTATTGTTGCTCCAGCCGGTACTGTCCAAACATAAGTAGAATTGGCCTGGCCAGTAACTGAATATATAATCCCTGAAGCCTGGCAAACAGGATTAGCATCACCGGATATTGTAACTGCCGGTGGTTTTTGATTAATCACTGCGTCTGTTGTTCCCGGTAAACTTGGACAAGTTCCGTCAGTGACGACAACTGAATATGTTCCCGCACCAGCGACTGTAACTCCAGCGATTATTGGTTCTCTTATTATAGATGTAAAACCATTAGGGCCAGTCCACGCATAGGTTGCTCCAGCTATGTCCGGCGTACTTAATTGCAAATCACCACCCTCGCATACCGGTCCATCATTTGATGCCGTTGGGGCTGCAGACAAAGGAGTAACTACTACATCAGTTGTACCCGGTAAACTTGGACAACCTGTCAATGTTACTATAACTGAATAAGTACCTGCTCCTGCGGCAGGTATACCTACTACTAATGGTTCCCTGTCAGTTGAAGTAAAGCCATTCAGACCTGTCCACGCATAGCTTGCACCAAGCACATCTGGTGTACTCAATTGTAAATCTCCTCCCTCACACACTGGTCCATCATTGGATGCTAATGGGGTTGTTGGAATCGGGTTTACTATTACATCTGTAGTTCCAGCTAAGCTGGGACATCCTGACAATGTTATTGTAACTGAATAGGTTCCTGCCTGAGTAACGGTTATTCCTGTGATTATTGGTTCTCTTATAGACGATGTAAATCCATTCGGTCCTGTCCATGCATAGGTTGCTCCTGCGACATTAGGCGTGCTCAATTGCAAATCACCACCATCACAAACCGGGCCATCGTTTGATGCTACCGGAGTTGTTGGTATCGGATTAACAATTATATCTGTAGTTCCGGCTAAGCTGGGGCATCCTGACAATGTTATTGTAACTGAATAGGTTCCTGCCTGAGCGATGGTTATTCCTGTGATTATTGGTTCTCTTATTGACGATGTAAATCCATTTGGACCTGTCCATGCAAAGGTTGCCCCCGCTACATCTGGCGTACTTAATTGAACATCACCGCTTTCACATACAGGACCACTGTTAGATGCTACCGGAGTTGTTGGTATCGGATTTACTATTACATCGGTAGCACCAGGCAAACTTGGGCATCCTAATAATGTTACTGTAACAGAATAAGTACCTGCTCCCGCTGCTGCTATACCTGATACTATTGGTTCCCTAATTGATGAAGTGAATCCATTAGGCCCTGTCCATGCATAACTTGCACCAGGTACATCAGCTGTGCTTAATTGCAAATCATCACCCTCGCACACGGGGCCATCATTCGTTGCTACCGGCGTTGTCGGAATCGGATTTACTATTACATCAGTTATCCCGGGTAAGCTTGGGCATCCTGTTAATGTTACTATAACAGAATATGCTCCCGCATCACTAATTGTTATTCCTGATATTATTGGCGTTCTGGTTGTTGAAGTAAAGCCATTCGGGCCCATCCATAAATAAGTTGCTCCTGCAACAGCAGGTGTACTCAATTGTAAATCACCACCCTCACAAACCGGACCATTGTTGGATGCAACCGGTGTTGCAGGAATTGGATTAACTATTACATCCATTGTGCCGGC
The DNA here is from genome assembly GCA_024280115.1 of Bacteroidota bacterium. GTDB lineage: Bacteria > Bacteroidota > Bacteroidia > Cytophagales > Cyclobacteriaceae > JAAUQL01. Next base: position 34,988 of record JAJRQT010000184.1, read on the forward strand.
CAGGCTTGGGCAACCCAATAAGGTTACTGTGACTGAATAGGTTCCTGCCTGAGCGATCGATATTCCCGTAATTATTGGTTCTCTTATTGACGATGTAAATCCATTTGGACCTGTCCATGCAAAGGTTGCCCCCGCTACATCTGGTGTACTTAATTGAACATCACCGCTTTCACATACAGGACCACTGTTAGATGCTACCGGAGTTGTTGGTATCGGATTTACTATTACATCGGTAGCGCCAGGCAAACTTGGACATCCTAATAATGTTACTGTAACAGAATAAGTACCTGCTCCAGCCGCGGTTATACCACTGACCAATGGTTCTCTGGCAGTTGAAGTAAATCCATTCGGGCCTGTCCACGCATAGGTAGCTCCTACAACATCCGGTGTACTCAATTGCAAATCATCCCCTTCACAAGCAGGTCCATCATTCGAAGCTACAGGAGTTGTTGGTATTGGATTTACCACTACATCTGTTGTACCTGGTAAACTTGGACATGTTCCATCATCTAATACTACTGAATAAGTTCCGCCTCCTGCTGATGTTATAGCCACAACTATTGGTTCTCTCAGAGTTGAATTAAAGCCATTTGGGCCTGTCCAAATATAAGTTGCTCCGGCCACAGCAGGTGTACTCAATTGCAAATCGCTACCTTCACATACAGGGCCATCATTTGATGCTACAGGGGTTGTTAGAATTGGATTCACTATTACATCCGTAGTTCCAGCCAGACTCGGGCATCCTAACAATGTTATTGTTACTGAATAGGTTCCCGCCTGAGCTATAGTAATTCCTGTGATTATTGGTTCTCTTACAGTTGAATTAAAACCATTTGGGCCAGTCCATGCATAGGTTGCTCCCGCTATGTCTGGCGTACTTAACTGCACGTCACCACTTTCACATACAGGGCCACTATTAGAAGCTATTGGAGTTGAAGGTATTGGATTTACTGTTACATCGGTGGTGCCTGGCAAACTTGGGCAACCTAATAATGTTACTGTAACTGAATAAGTTCCAGCTCCTGATGCTGTTATACCTCCAACGACCGGTTCTCTTGCAGCGGAAGTAAATCCATTAGGTCCTGTCCATAAATAAGTAGCGCCCGGAACATCAGGGGTACTCAATTGCAAATCATCTCCCTCACAAGCAGGCCCATCATTTGAAGCTACCGGAGTCGTTGGTATTGGATTTACCACTACATCTGTTGTACCTGGTAAACTAGGACATGCACCATCATCTATAGTGACTGAATAAGTTCCTGCACCTGTACTTGTAATCCCACTAATTATTGGCTCTCTCTGAGTTGAAGTAAAGCCATTAGGTCCTGTCCATGAATAGGTCGCTCCAGGAACATCAGGGGTACTCAATTGTATGTCACCCCCATCACACACAGGGCCATCATTTGTAGCAACAGGAGTAGTTGGTATAGGATCTACAACTACATCTGTTGTCCCCGCTAAACTTGGACATCCCAATAATGTGACAGTTACTGAATAAGTTCCTGCCCCTGCTGTAGTGATATTTGTGATTATTGGCTCTCTTAAAGTTGAGGTAAATCCATTTGGGCCTGTCCATGAATAGGTTGCTCCACCGATATCCGGAGTACTTAATTGAACATCTCCGCTTTCACATACCGGGCCATCATTTGTAGCTGTTGGTGTTGAAGGAACAGGACTAATCGTAACTGTTCGAGTGGAATCCCCTGTACATCCTAAAGGATCTGTATAGGTATAGGTAATATCTCCACCAACTCCAGCGGATGATGGGTCAAAATTTGCGGTGCCATTGCCATTATCAATAATACCAGGTCCTGAGAATGATCCATTTGGAGCCTTGTCTCCTGTCAGAACTACAATGGCGTCATTTTCGCAATAAGCTCCTGTAGAATTCAAGCCACTAAAGGAAACAGTTGGATTTGCTGCATTATCTGCTACATCTATATCCCTTGAGTATGAGCAGTTATGATCATCAGTTATCACTATTGTATAAGTGCCAGGTTCTAAGGCCGCTATATTTTGTGTAGATGCTGTAAAGCCATTTGGGCCGGTCCAGGAATATACATATGCTCCATAACCACCGGTTGCAGTGATTGAAATTGCTCCATTGTAAGGTGCAATACAGGCTGTATTGTTTGTTATTGATATATCCGGATCTTCAATTCTAATTTCATCATTTGGATTAATATCAATACCTGTTCCCCCGTAGGTAGGGCATCCTAATTTAGCAAATATATAATTTGAATTAATACCAGCAACAAATTCATCCGGTACATTTTGGACTTCCCAAACATTGCTTCCTGTTGAATGAACATAGACAACAGGACTTAAGCCTTCGATTAAAAAACTACTATTTGCTATGTCATAAAGCAGGAAATTTTCGTAATCAGATCCGTTGTTTAAAAAAGTAAATGTAATTGTAGCGAAAGCTCCTCCGGTTTGAACACAAACTTCAATTCCAGCACCATAATCTGTAGTTCCCACTGAGGGATCTAATGTTGGACATTGCGCCTGGAGGTTTTGACTGGTAAAAAGTCCAGCTATCGTTAAAAGAAAAAGTAAAAAATAATTCTTCATAATTATCAACCCCGATTAATTTTCAGAAATTAAAATACCATCAACACCACCAACTGAGACCTGACATTTCTTACTATCGATTACCTGGACAGTATAATTTGAAGGTGGTACATTTTTAAAAACCAGCACAAAATCATTTTTTAATTCAGATGCAGAAATAGTTTGTTTCTGCATCGTTCCTTTTTGTGGGGATTTTAAATCGACCAAATAGAAATCTATTCTTCCACTTCCGCGATTAACTTTTAAATGGATATCAGAATTTCGCCCATTTAAGGATTTTTCTATTTTACTTTCAACCTTAAGATTGCATTGACTAAATGCGTTATTGTTAATTGACAAAAAAAACAGCAAGGAAAAACTAAAAAAGATAATCGTTAGAAAATTTGCTCTATTTCTCATATCCATTTATTCTATAATATTTAAACTGGCAACCTGCTATCAGAGCAACCGCTCTTCTAAAAATACATCAACAATTTTCCTCGTATTAAAAGCACAGGTTGATTACTAAGTTTATTAGTATTTCGGTTAGATAATCAGCCTATAAAAATCAGATTATCTATTCCTAAAATACTTTTTATCAATTCGAAATTACATATTTGATGCTTATAATAGACAATCGTAACTTCTTAGGAATTAAGACCTTTTATTTCTACATGTAAGAAATATTCCTCCTTTGCCAATAATGATTGCAGTATTTTAGGACAAACTGGGATAAGACGTGTTTTGAAGGCTTTTAAACTCTTGAAACGGGTCATTCCAAGATGATCGATTATTTCTCTGAATTGCTTAAATAGCTACTTTACAAGTATTTATTAAATGATTCAAAATTTATACTTTAAGGATAATCATTCAGAATATAATAAAATGCAACTCAAGTATATATAATACTAAAAATTTTACAATAATAAATGAACCGGATTGGGTTTTAAAAAGAAAATCTATCCTTAAAATCTAATAGTTCATCTTTCAATTTCAACTGATTTTCGAAGTCCACATAGTTCCTCAGCACTGAATTTCGTTCAACCTTGATTTGCTTTAAATCCAGATGCTGATTGATGAAAATAAATTCCAGATTCGGGTATATTTCCTCGAGCACATCAACGATATCGAGAATCTCCATATTCTTATCCACAATATTGTATGTACCTGTCGGAACGGTTTCAAATAAACAACCTATCAATGCTTTTATCAATACATTTACATGAACAAAAGCCCGTTGCTGTTTTCCGTTACCATGGATTTTTATTCTATGAGTAAAATTGGCATCAAACATAAATCTATTGATCACCGCATCAAACCTCATACTTCTGCTATAGCCATAAACATTGGCACATCGTAGTATTAATGCATTCATTTTTTTCTGAAGACGACGCACATGATTTTCACCTCTAAGTTTCGATATGCCGTAAAACGTTTTAGGGGCAGGTATATCATTTTCCTGGATGTTCCCATCTGAAGCGCCATATACCGATGTGCTGCTGGTGAAAATGAATTTTTCGACATTGCTTTCCTCAACGGCAGTAACCAATTCAGAAGTTCCCCAATGATTTACCTGCTCATGAAAATCTGCATCAACATTGGCAAAGGGTGTAGAAACTCTCGCTGCCAAATGAAAAACAACATCTACATCTTTTAATACTTTATTTAGCTTTCGAATATCGAGTATATCTCCGGGTATCAGCTTCACTTTTTCAGCGTTTGGAAGCCGGTCTCCCAAAAATAAATTCGAATTTTTTCGACTTAAATTATCATAAATGATGATTTCATCTACTTCAGGATATTTAACAAGATTTTTTGTTAATACTGTGCCGATGTATCCTGCCCCGCCGGTTATTAAAACTCTCATGCTAATTTTTTACCAAATCTGTGTTTAACCCACACTCGGTTTTATTCAATCCATACCACCTTGCCTCACGCTCCTGCATATCTAAATCCAGTTTTCGCGTGCATGGTTCACATCCTATACTGAAATACCCTCTTGACTCCAGCGGATGTTCAGGCAGATTATATTCTTTTCTATAATCAAAAATATCCTTGCTCGTCCATCCAATCATCGGGTGAAAACGTAATACATCATACTTTGCCGTTTGTTCCTCTTTCAAATCACTTCTAAAGGAATTTTGCTCTCCGCGAATACCATTTACCCAAATATCAAACCGCATCAATACCTGCTCCATTGGCTGGGTTTTATTTAAATAACAACAATGATCCGGGTCTGAAGTAAAAAGCAATTTTCCATCGGGGTCTAACTGCATATTTTTGGGAGTGTCTGGCTTGAGGTCTATTAGTTTTAGGTTCAACAATTCAACAACCTCATCTCTGAATTCTATTGTTTCAGTAAAATGATAACCTGTATTTAAAAAATAAACCGGAATTGACGGCTCAATGTTACTGATAATGTGCAAGAGCGGGATACTGTGTGTCTGGAATGATGAAGTAGTAAATATCTTCCTTCCTTCAGAAAGATACCCTTCAATCTTTTCTTTTATTTGTTCAAAATTCAATAGAAGTACTTATTTTTTCCGGCACAAATATAGATAAAAAATGCTCGGCTAAATTGTGAATTGAATTCTATTTATGATTTTAATTTTTCCGTGAAATTCGACCTGTTTATGATAAACCTTATATGTTTTCCAGCTCCCACAAGCTCACTTCCTTTATATACTTCCACTTCAAAATCAATTCTTTTTCCGCTGACTTTAGTTACCTCACTTTTACAAACCACATTTTCACCAATCGAAGTTGGTTTTAAATTTTTTTTAGTGAGTATAATTATTCTAAATTTGTCCATTATAATATAGTCGCCATTGAGAAAAAACAGGCATTGGCTGTAAAGCATTCAAATAATAATTAAAATCCTATGAAAACATTTTTTAAATACATTGTAGCTATCGCGATATTAATATCGTCAGTAAATTTTATGTCTTGCTCATCTAAAAAGAGTGAAAATACTAAAACAGAAGAAGTGAAAGCTCAGAAGAAAATTCAGTTGATCAGAAATGATGCTGAAAAGAAGGTGGATGTGATGATAGACGGTGAATTATTCACATCATATATCTATCCTACTACAATCAAAAAACCGGTACTATATCCTTTGAAGACTTCGAAGGGAACCAAAATTACTCGTGGATTTCCATTGGAACCTACACCCGGAGAGCGTGTTGATCACCCACATCACGTTGGATTATGGTTCAATTACGGGGATGTTAACGGATTGGATTTCTGGAATAATTCTGATTCCATCAAGGTTGAAAAAAGAGATCAGTACGGTACGATTGTTCACAAAGAAATTACCAAACTTGAAAGTGGTGACGACAAAGGCGTATTGAAAGTAGTAATGAATTGGAATGCTCCCGATGGGAAAACTCTTTTGGTGGAAAACACTACGTTTATTTTCAGGGCAAATGGTAATGAGCGATCTATTGATAGGTTTACTACCCTTACCGCCCAAGGCAAAAAGGTGGAATTCAAAGACAATAAAGAAGGCATGTTGGGTATCCGTGTTACCAGGGCCCTGGAACATCCGTCTGATAAACCACAAATATTTACTGATGCCAGTGGGAATCCCACCAGTGTACCGACGCTTAACAATGAAGGGGTTAATGGCTGGTATTATAACAGTGAAGGCGATGAAGGCGGCGACTGCTGGGGCAAACGTGCAGATTGGGTAAATCTCACTTCAACCATTGGGGATGAAGATTTGTCACTGGTGATATTTGATCATCCTTCAAATGTTGGATATCCTACTTATTGGCACGCCAGGACTTACGGCTTATTTGCAGCTAATCCATTGGGACAGAAGGTTTTCAGTGACGGGAAAGAGGTTCTTGATTTTCAATTGGAACCGAATAAATCCACAACCTGGAAACACAGAATTCTAATTGTTTCAGGATCTAAGCTTAATAAGGAAATTCTAAATAATAAATTCAAAGAATTCTCGGTTGAATAACATTAATTAAAGTATTTTTACCAAGGGAGCATGTTATTGTTCCCTTTTTTGTTTGATGATTCTATTCATGTATATGATTTTTTTGCCCCTGTTTATTTATCTATAGATACAGAATCCGAATAATTTATTTATTGAAATAACGCCTGAAAGTCAGAATATTTAAAAATTAATTATAATCTCATGAAAACACCTTTTATATACTTTGTAGCTATTGTGATAGTAGTATTGTCTGCAAATTTTACAGCTTGCACATCGAAAAAGAGTGAAAATACTAATACAGAAGAAGTGGAAGCGCAGAAGAAAATTCAGTTGATCAGAAATGATGCTGAAAAGAAGGTGGATGTGATAATAGAAGGTGAGTTATTCACTTCATACATCTATCCTAGTTCCATCAAAAAGCCGGTATTATATCCATTGAAAACATCGAAGGGAACAAAGATAACCCGTGGGTTCCCGATGGAACCCAGGCCCGGAGAACGTGTAGATCACCCTCACCAGGTTGGTTTCTGGCTAAATTATGGAGATGTAAACGGGATAGACTTCTGGGGAAATTCGGATTCTATCAAGGTTGAAAAGAGAGATCACTATGGGACCATAATTCACAGAGAAATTACAAAAATCGAAGATGGTGATGATCAGGCAATTCTCAGCGTGAAAATGGATTGGAAAAATGCTGCTGGAGAAACCCTGCTTGAAGAAAGTACCACTTTTGTATTTAAGGCTGACGGCAATGAACGTTCGATTGATCGTCTTACAACTTTAACGGCAAAAGACAAAAAAATAAGCTTCAAGGACACTAAAGAGGGTATGCTGGCGATCAGGGTTGCCCGGGCGTTGGAACATCCATCTGAAAAGCCTCAAATTTTCACAGATGCCAGTGGGAAACCAACTAAAGTTGCCACTCTTGATAATGAGGGTGTTAATGGTTGGTATTATAATAGCGAAGGAGATGAAGGCGGAGACTGCTGGGGCAAACGTGCAAAATGGGTTAACTTAACTTCTACTATTGGAGATGAAGATATTTCGCTAGTTATTATGGACCACCCATCAAATGTAGGCTACCCTACCTATTGGCATGCAAGAACTTACGGTTTATTTTCTGCAAATCCTTTAGGACAAAAAGATTTCAGCGAAGGAAAAGAGATATTAAACTTTGAATTAGCTCCAAATAATTCCACAACCTGGAAACACAGAATATTAATTGTATCAGGGTCAAAGCTTAATAAAGAGATTCTGGATAAAAAATTCAATGAATTCTCATCTGAATAATATATAAACGCTCTTTTTTAAAGGGAATAGTTTTTCTTTACCATTCCCTTTTATTATTTGCAACATTACCAAACCACAGATACATGAAAATCTCATTTCACCTACTGTCCTTCATTTGGATTTTGTATTCGATCAATTCTATCGCTCAAAACAGTGCAGGAGAAATAGTCTTTTTAAAGAGCGGCATGTCAAAAATCGCCGACAAAAACGCTAAAATCGAAAAATTAGCTGATGGCTTTAAATTTACCGAAGGACCCGTTTGGCATCATGAAGGGTATCTGCTGTTCAGTGATATTCCCGCAAATAAAATATTTAAGTATTTTCCCGGAGAGGGCACCTCTGTCTATATGGAAAATAGCGGTTTTGTAGGATCAGAAATAACCAAGGAGGGTTCCGGTTCTAACGGGCTTACCTTTGATAAATCCGGAAATCTGATTATTTGCCAGCATGGTGCCCGGCAGGTTGTGAAATTTGACAGGGCCGGGAATTATATCCCAATTGCCAGGCAATTTGGAGGGAAAAGGTTGAACAGTCCAAATGATGTAGTGGTAAAATCTGATGGAAGCATCTTCTTCACAGATCCTCCCTGGGGACTTGCAAAATTAGATGACGACCCGGAAAAAGAATTAGAATTTCAGGGTGTTTACCGACTAAAAAATGGAAGCCTTGAATTAGTTGATGGTGAATTAAGCAGACCAAATGGCATTACCTTTTCACCGGATGAGGACTTTTTGTATGTTTCAAATCTCAATGGTACCCGAAAAGAATATTTGAGATATGATGTTGACGAAAATGGAAATATCTTCAATAAAACCATATTCTTTGATGCATCCGGAATGAAAGAAAAAGGAGGACCTGATGGCATAAAAGTGGATAAAAAAGGAAATTGCTATTTTACCGGTCCAGGAGGAGTTTTAGTAATCACACCTAAAGGTGAGCATATCGGAACCATTGCTCCACCGGAACTTCCTGCAAATATAGGATGGGGAGGCAACGATGGAAAAACACTTTTTATGACCTGTAGGACAGGCCTTTATTCAATTCAGCTTAAGATAGAGGGCGTCAGGGTGATGGAATAAGAAAGATTATGAAAAACTCAAGATTAAATTATAAAAGAATACCATTGCATCAACTTGTAGTAAGACATTATATCAGGAACAATAAATTCTGATATTTTATAAGAAAAGTGTCAGAACCATACTTTCACGAAATGAAGTTTTCCTTGATTTCTCCTTTTATTCAATATCATGGATTATCAGAATCCCAAAAGGTACCGATTGCGAAAGGGTAAAGGCCTGAGAAAGAGGCAATACTTTCACAACAAAAGAGATGGGCTTAAATGAAGGTTTTAGTGTAATTTTAACTGAAGTATTTTCCCGTTAGCTATTTATCAATGATTTTTAACTCGGGAATAGGAATTACAAATTTTCCACCCCAACTCTTTATATAATCCAATTGACTTACTATTTCTTTTTCGAGATTCCATGGAAGAATTAATACAAAATCCGGTTTTGTTTTTTTGATCACATCAGGTGAAACAATTGGAATATGACTACCAGGTAAATACATGCCCTGTTTATGGATATTTGCATCCGCAACAAATTCTATCAGATCATTACCCTTAATTCCACAATAATTGAGTAGTGTGTTGCCCTTACCGGCTGCGCCATAAGCAACTACTTTTTTGCTTTTGGACTTTTGTTCGATCAGGAATTGTAATAGGTCATATTTAGTTTTATCAACTTTTTCCTGAAATCCATTGTAAAAATTAACGTCCGTAATTCCTGCGTGAGTTTCTTTTTGAACTAAGCTAGTTACGTTTTCTGATGTTTGAATGTTCTTATTATCGAGATGACATGCATAAATTCTAAGCGAGCCGCCGTGTGTTGGGAGTTCATCTACATCATATATTTCCAATCCGAAATAATTGAACATCTTTCTGACCGTATAAAAACTGAGATAAGAGAAATGCTCATGATAAATTGTATCAAACTGATGCTCATTAATTAAGTTTAAAAGATGTGGAAATTCCATGGTAATAGTTCCGGAATCCTTTAATGCCACTTTCATCCCTGAAATAAAATCATTTATATCCGGGACATGGGCTAAGACATTGTTCCCAATAATTAAATCTAATTTTCCTCTATCTACTATCAGTTCTTCAGCAAAAGAAGTACCGAAAAATTCAGAAATTGTTTCAATACCTATACGTTCGGCAACTTCCGCTGTTGCTGTAGATGGCTCGATACCCAATGGAGCAATATCATATTTTTTAAAGTATTGCAACAAATAGCCATCATTAGAGGCAATTTCCATTACTTTAGAACCTGCATTCAGATCAAGTCTGTCAACAATTTGATCGACATATTTTTCAACGTGATTAAGCCAGGATTTTGAGACAGATGAGAAATACTTATAGTCCTCATTAAAAATAGCCGAAGCGTCAATTTTTGTTCCTAGTTGTACGAGAAAGCATTTTTCACAGACGTATGCAACAAGCGGATGATAGACTTCACTCTTTTCTAAATCACCATTTGTAATAAGCGATTGACAAGGAGGGCTAAATTGAAGATCTGCAAAGACATGCTTTAATTCTGTTTGGCAATGTGAACATTTCATTGAAAAAAACTGTTTAATTATGGGAAATTTTATTAAGGATTAATTAGGATAAATCAATTGAATTTATTTTCAAATAGATCCTAAAATTGGCAATAAAAGAACTGAAAAGAGCTTACCTATTGAAATTGAAAGCTATATTATTAGATTTTGACTGACAAATATAACGCCCAGTAATACACTATCCTAAAACTTTTATAATTATTATTATCAATATTTTTATTGCGCTTTCTCTACTGCTTTTAAAGAAATAAATTATAATTCAATCTTCAATAAACCTGCATACCGTTTCAGTCAAATTCATGGGAAAATCAATAAATATCATTAATTTGAACCCATATTAATACACTCAATTATTTTTCATTTATGAGTCTTAAGTTCCTCTCTATCGCAATAATACTTTATTTCCTGCCAAAAATAAGTCATGCCCAAATGCGTGAAAAAATCAACCCCAAATATTTAACCGGTCAATGGGAAGCATATTGGGTCACTCATCCGGAGGCGCATTTGTTTGATTATGGTGTATTCCATTTCAGAAAGTCTTTTCAGCTGGATAATATCCCTTCTGAATTCGTCATCCACGTATCTGCGGACAACCGGTACAGACTGTTTGTGAATGGAGAGGCGGTCTGTCATGGTCCGGCGAGAGGAGACTTCTCACAATGGTTTTACGAAACTATTGATATTGCCCCATACCTTGAAAAAGGCAAAAACACCATAGCGGCAATAGTTTGGAATGCGGGTGAACACCGGCCCAAGGCACAGATTTCTGATAAAATGGCATTTATTGTTCAGGGTAATTCAGAAAATGAACAAATTCTAAATACTGGAAATGGGTGGAAGGTGATTGAAAATAAAGCATTCAGTCCGATTTTGTATAAAGACATCGATGACCGGTTATTCAGGCAGTATTACGTCGCGGGACCTCTTGATTCTGTAGTTGCAGCATTATACCCCTGGGGTTGGGAAAAGACAACTTTCAATGATGATAGCTGGCTCAATGCCCGCTTGCTTAACCGTCCTTCCCGAGACCATACATACCACCAGAAATGGACCATGGAACCCCGTCAAATTCCAATGCTTATTAGTGATTACCATAGGTTTAAGCGCGTGCCAAGGGCGACGATAAAGTTCGATACAGAAAAATTTATTGACAATCAATCCACAATTACCATCCCTCCAAATACAAGCGCAACTATTCTTTTTGATAATAGTACCCAGACCAATGGATATCCTGAACTTGAGGTTTCGGGAGGAAAAAACAGCAAAATAAACATCCGATATGCAGAGACATTTATATTGCCCGGATTGAAAAAAGAACATAGGGATTCCCTGCAATCTGAATTAATTGGCGTCAACGATGTGTTTGTTCCCAGCGGACAAAGTAATATTGTTTTCAGACCTTTGTGGACCCGGACGTTCAGGTGGTTGCAATTAGAGATTGAAACAAATGATCAACCGTTGGTTATTGAAGATCTACGATACGAGTATTCCGCGTATCCTACTGAGATAGTCGCCAGTTTTAAAGCCAGTGACCCCATGCTTTCCAAAATTTGGGATGCCAGCATTCGAACTCAAAAGCTTTCGGCGCAGGAAACTTTTGTAAGTGACCTGTATTGGGAACAAATGCAATATATCGGAGATTCAAAAGTGCAGGGGTTGGCCTATTTATTCATGACCGGAGATGAGCATTTGTATAAGCTCTCACTTGAGCAATTTAATAATTCAAGATTACCCAATGGATTAACCCAAAGCCGGTATCCCGGCGATCTGGTGCAAGTAATTCCATTGTATTCCCTTGTTTGGGTAACAATGGTTCACGATTACTGGATGTACGGAAAAGACCCGGAATATGTAAAACGATTTATACCAGGAATCATTGGCGTCTTACAATGGTTTGAAGATCAGATGACAGACAACAATCTGATTCCTGTGACGCCTTATTGGAATTTTATTGATTGGGCATATATGCCAAGGTATAATGAAATTGTTAAGCTTGGGGGTAAGAAAGAATTGAGCATCCATTCACTTACATACTCCTATGCCCTGAAAAATGCGGAGGAATTGTTTGATTGGGCGGGAGAAAGTTACTATGCCAAACATTATAAGGACATCAGAACAAAGATCAACACTGCTGTTAAAGCCAAATGTTATGATGAACAAAAAGGACTTTATGTCGATACTCCATCAAGCAATCTTTATAGTCAGCACACAAATTTATTAGCGGTACTGGCTGGATTGGACAATCAGGAGAAAGAAAAGGTAATCATGGAAAAGGTAATCAACGACCCTGAACTAGTAGCAGTGGATATGTATTTTCACTTCTTCCTCGGGCGTGCCATCAGAAAATCAGGATTGGGAAATAGTTACCTGAAAACGATAGAGCCCTGGAAAAAGTTTATAAACCTGGGTATGACCACCTTTGGGGAAGCCGTGGAAGATCCACGGTCGGAATGCCACGCATGGAGTACAGGTCCTGCATTTGAGTTTTTATCGACAGTTTGCGGTGTAGAATCCAAAGCTCCGGGATTTCAAAAAATTGAGATCGCACCTCATCCTGGTGATTTGGATCAAATCAATGGTACGATTGCTCATCCAAACGGACTCATCAAAGTAGCACTGACTAAGAATAAAAAAGGCAAATTATCCGGCAGTATTGAAATACCTGAAAATACGACCGGAGAATATGTGTATGATGGAAAATTGATAAAATTGATTGGTGGACAAACTACAGTTATCAAGTAAGTTGGGGTATGATAAGCCCTGATCTCAGGTTTATAAAAACACCTGAAAAAGCATCAAAAATCCATGAATTTGAGGCTTGGTTTTCCATAGATTTTAGGGCTTTTTAATAAGTGACAAAAAGTAATTAACACTCACCAATATCCGTCATTGTGAACGGAGTGAAACCTGCCTTTCTGGACAGGCAGGTAATCTGTTTGCTGTCTGCCATAATCTTACTACAGAAATAGCATCGAAATCCAATAAATTTATCCGAACTATGCTTAGCTTTTCATCACAGGTTTGGAGAACCCGCGACAGTAATTACAAATGTGTAAACTGTTAAATGAAAGATGTCGATTTTAGACCTGTTTTTCTTTGAAACCGGAATGAGTTAAAAATCATTTTTATAAAATTTCCATTTTTATAAATCAATTCATGGCAAATTATTTACCTTAGTTAGTGTCTCTTTTAAATCATGTAACTAAAAGATTATCAATAAATTAAGGTCAATTTTTTATGTGAATCTTTTCGCTATTTATTAGGTTTTTTCAGTTAAAATGCAGATATTCAGGCTATTAACGGTCAGAGATTC
>JAJRQT010000185.1 GCA_024280115.1 Bacteroidota bacterium
ATTGCGGATTTCCATCTCCCGGATAAATCGCAATCTTAATGAATCTTTTTTTTCATGATGATTAAATTTTAGTGTCCTAGAATTTAATCATTTCTTCTCAATTTACCGACTAAAAGGAGGTTTCGTTCAACAATTGGGTAATAGCAATAGCTATTATTTCTTTTATATCCTTTGTGCTAATCTAATGGATTTTTAATTGAATCGAAAGATATTACAGCCACATAAAAAAACGCTCAATGTCGATCCCAAATGTCTCATTGGGGTATTCCACAAAGAGACCGCATTGCATGCGAAGGATCAATCTATTGAGGTTCCGCCGTCATCTACACTTTTATTAAACCGCTGTACACACTTTAGTTCAGTCGCAAGACTAATTCTACCCGCCTGTTTATTGACTTACCACCGTCGGATTGGTTTGTTGATAACGGAGAAAAGGGTCCGGCACCATAGTCCATTAGCTGAGAAGTATTTACACTATATTTTTTCAATTCTTCTATCACTGCTTTAGCCCTGCCTTTCGAAAGAGAAATATTACTGTCCAAATCCCCCGTATCATCGGTATGACCCACCACATAAAACGATAACCGCGCATTATCTTTTAAATAGGTGGCAATGGCATTTAGGGCAGGTTTCGACTGATCTGTTATGATATCTTTGCCTGTTTCAAAATAAATTCCATGCAACACAGCTTTTCCCTCACTTTTTATTTTAGCTTTTAACAGCTCAGGGGCAAGTTCAACTGTTCCCTCCCGCATTGTGTTGGTTTCTGAAACATCCACGGAATACAAATCTCTTTGACTGCTGATGATTATCATTACAAAATAGGTCTTATCTTCCGTTTTCTTTTTTGCTGAGAGGTAGTGGCTGGCCCAGCCTACCAGGTAACCCTTATCATTTATGCTCATGGAACCGTAATTCCTGCTTTCCAATTCTTTTTTTGGGTAACCATAAATAGATTTGACCTTCTGTTTTACATTACATTTGCCACTCTCGCAGGCTAATAACAAATCAAAATCTGCATTTTCAAGCACTTTCTTGTAGCTCATAAAGACTTCAAATGGTGAAACTTCCGCCGGTCTTTTATAGATATTGCTGTTCAAAGCCCCCTCTACAATCAGGGTTGATGGATTTTTGTTTGCATCCAGCGGCACTACCAGGAGTGTCAGGGAAGCAAAGCGAGATTGATAGTTTCCCAAATGAGTACTTCCTTTAAAAGGTGAAACCAATGATTCTAAATCCTGGGCAGAAAGTGAATGCAGTGGCAATACAATTATCGCGATGAGCAGGAGAAATTGATTTCTTTTGAGTGGTTTCATTCTATAGTTCTTTGGTTAATAATTTATAGTTAATTGCATATTATGGAGAAACTATCATTTGGGGCGTCTGCCCGAATCAGGTATAAATTTCCAATCCGATATAGTTTCTGGATTTGTCTAAAGATAGTAACTGATTCATAGTCTTCACAATATAAAGAACAGTCGGGATTTCATATTATCGGGCGGCAGGCTACATATTTAGCCCGGCATTTTCTTCATCATTCAAGAGTCTCGAATGAATGATAAACCTCAACCCTAACGGGATTTCAAGTGAAAAACTTGAACCTCTTCCTTCCGTGATGTCAACAGTTAAATGAGTGTGTTTCCAATATTCAAATTGGTCCTGGTTCATATAATAGTTTACACCTTCCAGTTGACCAAGCAAAATATCGCTATCATCAAGGTACATATCCCCTTCTTCAATAACCATTGGCGCAGAACCGTCACAACAACCGCCACTTTGATGGAATATTAAGTCTCCATGTTTTGCTTTAAGCTGCTTTACTATCTCCGCTGCTTTTTCCGTAATCGCTACTCGTTCAAATTTCATTTTTATTATTTCGAAAAATGGCTGACAAATTGTTTAGTCAGCCATTTATTTAAATATCATTTCCTAAAAGAAACCTAATTTGTTCTTGTCATATGAAATTAACATGTTCTTTGCCTGGCGATAATGATTCATCATCATCAAATGGTTCTCTCTACCAAAACCTGACTTTTTATACCCTCCAAAAGGTGCATGAGCCGGATATGCATGATAACAATTTACCCAAACTCTACCTGCTTTTATCGCTCTTGGAATTTGATACAGTTGATGCGCGTCTCTTGTCCAAACACCTGCGCCTAATCCGTAGAGCGTATCGTTAGCAATTTCTATTGCTTCCACTTCATCTTTAAATTTAGTAACCGAAACTACCGGACCAAAAATTTCTTCCTGGAAGACACGCATTTTATTGTGCCCTTCTAAAATTGTGGGTTCAATGTAAAAACCGTTTGCAAGCGCTCCATCTAATTTACAGGCATTTCCACCGGTTAAAACTTTTGCGCCTTCTTCCTTACCAATTTTAAGGTATGAAAGAATTTTTTCGTATTGGTCATTGGATGCCTGGGCACCTACCATTGTATTTACATCATAAGGATTGTCTTGAACAATTGCTTTTGTTCTGGCAACAACTCTTTCCATAAACGCATCATAAATATCTTCTTGTACAAGTATTCTTGAAGGGCAGGTGCAAACTTCACCTTGATTGAACGCAAATAGCACAGCGCCTTCAATCGCTTTATCTAAATATGCATCATCTTCATCCATTACTGAATTGAAGAATATGTTAGGTGACTTACCCCCTAATTCCATAGTTACGGGATTCAGGTTTTTAGAGGCGTATTGCATGATTAACTGACCTGTAGTGGTTTCTCCGGTAAACGCAACTTTATCGACTTTTGAGTGAGACGCCAAAGGTTTTCCCGCTTCCGGGCCAAAGCCATGAATGACATTGACAACTCCCGGAGGAAATACTTCCGCGATTTTCTCCATTAATAAGGTAGCGGTTGAAGGTGTTTGCTCTGCGGGTTTTAAAACCACACAGTTTCCTGCGGCTAAAGCCGGGGGCAATTTCCACGACAACATCAACAATGGAAAATTCCAGGGAATAATTTGAGCAATGACTCCAAGAGGCTCCCTGATTATCATTGAAAGTGTATTGGCATCCAACTCTGTGGCAGAACCTTCTTCCGCCCTGATAGCGGCTGCAAAATAACGCCAATGATCAACAGCTAAAGGAATATCTGCATTCAGGGTTTCTCTAATCGGCTTACCATTATCACAAGTTTCCACCAGGGCAAACTCTTCTAAATTTGCCTCAATAATGTCTGCAACTTTATTTAGCAATCCCGATCTTTCGGCTGCAGAAGAGTTTCCCCAGGCATCCTTGGCATTATTGGCCGCTGCTACCGCATTGTCCACATCTTCTTTTGCGAACGTGGATACTTAGCAATCAGCGAATTGTCAACTGGGGAGGTGTTGTCAAAATATGCTCCTCCTGCAGGGTCAACGAATTTTCCGTTGATAAAATTCCCATACTTTTCTTTAAATTTTGGCTTTGAATAACTCATATTATTTTGTTTTTAACTAAATAACGCCTACTCTTTTATAGATTTTCGGTTTTCTCTATTTTTTTCTAATGAATTTCAACAATATTGGCATATATCGAATCTGAGGTATTTATTCACCCTATTTTTTAGTTTAAATCTAACGAATTGTGGAGACATTGCATACTGATTATTGCATTAATCATCATACAGGCCTGTCCTACTTTGTATATTGTCTATTGTTAATCGCATGTTGTGGTAAAGCTGCTAAGCATGGCGCCCGCATAGTTTAACCCAAATGCTCCAAACTATAGATCGCTTCGTTCCTCGCAATGACGTTCGGGGCTTAACTTACTGACAATTCTAAAATCATTAACGTTCAACATAATCTATTATTGATAATTGAAACAAAATGGCCTATATTCCATAAAACTTTATCAACAATGATTTCGCAACTTTCTTTAAAATCAATGCCCTTAAAAATCAGGCAGCTAACGATTGCGCTATTTCTCCTCTCCTCCATAGTGGCCTGCTCCCCCGAGCAAAATTATTTTATTTCGCCGGATGGCAATGACCAGAATGATGGCACCATTGATCAACCTTTTGCCACGCTTGAACGGGCTAAAATTGCGATTAAAGAGGCTGCCGAAAAACCAGTCACCATCTTTCTTCGGGAAGGTTACTACCAACTTCAACAATCTTTTGTTTTAACAGGAACCGATGTACCGGGCAATATACCTGTTTTAATTTCCGCCTACCCCGGAGAGGAAGTCCACCTGATCGGTGGTCGGGAAATCAAAGGCTTTAAAGCAATGGATGAACAATCAAAAGCCGGCAAACAAATAAAACCAAAATATCATCATCAAATTTTACAGATAGATCTAAGAGCCCTGGGAATTAGTGAATACGGAGAAATGTCGGCCAGGGGATTTGGCAAACCTATTCAGCCTTCAGGCCTGGAATTGTATTTTGATGAGCGGCCTATGACCCTCGCCCGCTGGCCCAATGACGAATGGGCAACAATTGGGGAAGTCCCTGAGGCACTAGATGGGAAAGGTTTTATTTACTCGGGAAACAGACCTTCAAGCTGGCTCGGAGCGCCGGATATCTGGCTACACGGCTACTGGAAGTATGATTGGGCAGATACTTATGTAAGCATAGCTGATATAGATACGCTTGAAAAGGTGATAATTTCTGAAACCCCATCCGGATATCCCTACACAAAAGGCAAGCGCTTTTATGCACTTAACCTGCTGGAAGAGCTTGACACTCCCGGTGAATGGTACCTGGATCGCGCAACTGGCATCCTATATTTCTGGCCGCCATCAGATCCTGAGAATGTAAAAATATTCGTCTCCTTATTGAAGGAGCCACTCATACAATTGAAAAATACGAGCAATGTTGCCATTAAAAACCTGACACTGGAATATAGCTGTGGCGGTGGAGTTGAAATCATTGGCGGATCAAATAATGTGATAAAAGATTGTACACTGAGAAACATGGGAACAGTGGCTGTGAGCATTGGAAAGTTGGAGGGCAACATCAGCGGCCTGATCTATAATAATACTCTTTATAACGGAGATGCCGGAACGGGAAATGGTGTGTCCGGTTGCACCATCCACACTACAGGCGAGGGCGGTGTTATGCTTGGAGGAGGTGACAGAAAAACGCTGACACGGGGAAACAATTATGTCGAGAACAGTGATATTTACAATTCTTCGCGATGGGTGCGCACCTATCGTGCAGGTATCTTCATGTATGGCGTGGGCAACATCGTGAAACATAATGAAATTCATGACCTGCCACATACCGCGGTATTTTTCTGGGGAAATGACCATCTCATGGAGTACAATGAGATTCATCATGTGTGCATGGAAACCGGGGATGCAGGCGCTTTCTATAATGGCCGCGACTGGACCCAACGCGGCAGCATGATCCGGCACAATTATTTTCATCACCTGCACGGGGTAGAAGGCCAACAAGGCTGGAATGAGGTAATGGCCATTTACCTTGATGACTGGTCGAGTGGCGCTACGATATTTGGAAATATTTTCTACAAAGCCGGTCGCAGTATCATGATTGGTGGTGGCAGGGACAATATCGTAGAAAATAATATTGTGATAGACGGACAGCCGGCTGTGCATGTAGATGCGCGGGGCCTGGGCTGGGCAAAATACTATTTCAATGGAGGTGACAGCACACTTTTCAAACGGCTTCAGGCCATTCATCCCCTGGATCCACCATATAGTGAACGCTATCCACAGCTTGTTAATTTGCTCGAAGATGATCCTGTCCTGCCCAAGGGAAACAGATTTTTGCGAAATATCAGCTCCGGCGGCAGATGGATAGATTTGCTGAATGGTGTCAATGATACGCTGGTTTATTTTCAGAATAATCAAATCGACCTGGATAACTCATTTTATACTATTGAAGAAGATAGCTACAGGTTAAAATTTGATGCTGACATGTATCCGCCAGGCTTTCAGGCAATTCCTTTTGAAAAAATAGGCTTGAATGCAACTGATTAATCCGGCGCTGAACAGTAAGTAATTGAATCCACTCCGAATGTTAAAACACTCCTAAATCCCTTAAAGGCCCGCCTGCGGCTGGCAGATTTAATGGAAGTTGTTTCAAAAAGACTGAAGTCAGAAATCAGCAGACCGAAGTATTAGATGTTGAGAATCCTAAAAAATTGGAAACCAGAGTTTTTAACCATTTCCCCATCTGTCATAATTCGCAAACTTAACTTCCGACTCTGGGCTTCTGTCTTCGGACAAATCATTATTTCAATTAAATTAACAGTAAAAGCATAATTCTTATTGGCAAGATATCTTGAATATTAGAGAATGGTTTTGGATATTAGACAAAACACCTATAACTATGAAAAAAATTCACAGAAGAACATTCGCAAAAAAAGCCGCTGCTGCATCCTTAGCCTTGACAACTGCACCTTATATTTTCGGTAAAAACAGTAATTGGAAAGGCGCAAATGACAGATTAAATGTTGCAGTCATTGGCATTCATGGCATGGGGCAATCGCATATAAAATCCTACAATGAATTAAAGGATGTTCATGTTGCCGCCATTTGCGATGTAGATGAAAATCTTTTTGAAGAAAGAATCCGGAAACTTTTTATTGACAAGGGAATTCAAAAACCAAAAATTTACACAGACCTAAGAAAGCTATACGAAGACAAAGATATCAATGCGGTTTCGATCACCATGCCAAATCACTGGCATACACTGGCTGCTATTTGGGCCATACAAGCCGGTAAGCATGTATCGGTAGAAAAACCATGCTGTCATACATTTCATGAAGGGCAAAAGCTACTGGAAGCCGCGAATAAATACAATGTGATCGTTCAGG
Organism: Bacteroidota bacterium; assembly: GCA_024280115.1. GTDB lineage: Bacteria > Bacteroidota > Bacteroidia > Cytophagales > Cyclobacteriaceae > JAAUQL01. The sequence continues at coordinate 6,772 of JAJRQT010000185.1, forward strand.
ATGGCGCCGAACAGCGCAGCAATCCATGTGCACAATCAATGGCAGATTACCTGCATACCGGTAAACTTGGTGAGGTTTATTACGGAAAGGCGATGTGTTACAAAAGAAGAGATACCATCGGGCATACTCCAAATGAACCCGTCCCCGATGGTGTACACTACGACTTATGGATGGGTCCCGCCCCGGAAAAACCATTTTCGCAAAACAGGTTTCACTACAACTGGCATTGGCAGTGGGATTACGGCAATGGAGATATGGGCAACCAGGGCGTTCACGAGATGGATGTAGCGCGTTGGGGATTAAATGTCGGTTATCCAACCAAAATTACTTCTACAGGAGGGCATTTCATGTTCGATGATGACCAGGAAACGCCAAATACACAGATTTCCACTTTCGAATTCGATAACCCAAAAGGAAAAGGAGCAAAGAAAAAGATGCTCGTTTTTGAAGTGCGGCATTGGGACCATAATTTAGAAGGATTCTCCGGTAGAAAAAAAGATGATGATGGCGGATATATGACAAGCAGCGCCAACACAGTTGGTAATATTTTCCTGGGTTCTGAGGGATTTATGTTAAAAAATGTTGACAAATGGGAAACATTTCACGGTAAGGAAAGAACACCTGTTACGAGTGGAAGTGGTCTAGGCAATCACTATTTAAATTTTACTGAAACCATCAGAAATAATGACCCAAATCATTTGAATGGAAAAATTGAAGAAGGCGTGAAATCCTGCTCATTGATACATTTGGCTAATATATCATATCGTCTGGGCCGAAGTCTCGAATTCGACCCTGTTTCCAAAAGATTTAAAGGTGATGAAGAGGCCAATGCTATGCTGACCAAAAAATACAGGGCTCCATATGTGGTTCCGGAAATGGTGTAGTAATAGAATTTATAAAACCTGAGTCAGCTCAGAAAGGTATAATACCCCAAAATCTCCTGAAGGCCCACCTACCCAACCTTGACGGACAGGAGGCTAGGCTCATGTCAATTACTATTGTTCGCTCTTCAAAGAAGAAAATTCCTTAACATATTGACATCGGCCGGCGAGGCAGTGTTCTTTACTCAACTTGTTGAATTTCAATGATCAATCATTATATTTTTAACTGATTTAGAAAAATACCGTATATCATAATGGAATCAATTGACAATTGATGATTGAGATTGCGAGTTGCATAAAACCAAGTTGCCGGCGACCCGCAACCTTCACAATATTTGCTGAGTACACTAACATAAAATTTGGTGAAATTGACAACATATTAGTCTAACATAATTAAATTGATGACGATGAATACAAAAATTACTGCACTGACAATCGCCCTTCTTGGTTTTTCCTCAATTCTATTTGCACAGGATTCAAAATTTCAAAGGCTGGCGCCTTTCGATAGCGCGAAATTTAATGAACGCTTTGAGGAGTTCGATATATTAAGTATGGATTCTCTCAAGATCATTGATGGTGCTGTTTTTCTAAAAGATGAAAACAAAAATAAATATGCTATGAGGTGGTTTAAATTAAACGAAGATGACATGGCTCCGATGCCTAAAATGGGGATAAGTAAGGATTTGCATTATAATATGAATATCAAAAAATATGAATCCTATCCAAAATTTGATGATTCTTTAAAATTGGAATTACTCGAAGAAAATAAAGACTTGAACAAACCCATGAAGAAAAAGAAGGAATAGGCAGGCCCCTCTAATTACATTTTATCAGTTATTTTCTCACTACTGTCCACCAAATATTTTGTGTCATATGAGGCACTATTTTAAAGGAACCAAACAAATCAGCTAATCCGGTTGATTTTTTAGTAAATTTTTTATGCTTTAACCACGAAAAGTCATAATTTATTTACTGAAAACAAATGTCAGAGTAATGGGCCAAAAAACAGTATCCATTATTTCCAATAGTAAAGACAAGGAACGCTTTGTTAAGTACCTCTTAAATGACATCAAAGCCCTTGAAATCATGATTGAAAAAGACATGATAGAAAAGGGCAAAAATAGAATTGGCGCTGAACAGGAACTTTGCCTTGTCGATGCAACATGGAGACCTACACCAATCATTTTAGACATTCTTCCTAAAATAAACGATAAACATTTTACTACCGAATTGGCAAAATTCAACCTTGAAATCAATCTTGATCCAATTGAATTCAAAGGGAATTGCATTTCTAAACTTGAGGAAAATTTGCTCAAGTATATCAATAAGGCAGAAAAAGTACTGAGTGAACAAAATGCCAAAGTTATCCTTACCGGAATACTGCCAACAATCAGGAATAAAGATCTCAACATTTCAAATATGACCCCACTGGAGCGGTATTATGCACTTGCAAATAGTCTCAGTAATCTCAGGGGCGGTCAATTTGAATTCCACATCAGTGGCACCGATGAGCTGATCACTGCCCATGATACAGTGATGTTCGAAAGCTGCAATACCTCCTATCAATTGCATTACCAGGTATCATCGGATCAATTTGTTGATCTTTATAACTGGGCACAATTGATTTCCGGTCCGGTCCTCGCCTCCTCGACCAACTCACCAATTCTATTGGGCAAAAGACTCTGGAGAGAGACGCGAATCGCACTCTTCCAGCAATCCATTGACAGCAGACAATCAAATGATCACCTGCGGGAAAGAAGCTGCAGGGTCTCCTTCGGTAACAGGTGGATTTATGATTCAATCGTGGATGCATTTAAGGAGGATATTGTGAGATTTGAAACTTTGCTCAGCAACGATGAAAAGACCAATTCCCTGAAGATGCTGGAAGAAGGGGAAATTCCTACATTGGACGCCTTGCTCGTGCATAACAGTACCATTTATAAATGGAACAGGCCATGCTATGGAATCTACGATGGAAAACCACATTTCAGAATAGAAAACAGATACTTTGCTTCCGGTCCAACCATACCCGATCAGGTTGCCAATGCTGCATTTTGGTTTGGGCTGATGTCTGGAATGCCGGAAGAATTCAAAAATATCCAGAACAAATATGAATTTGATGATGCTAAGACAAATTTCTTAAAAGCGGCCAGAGATGGGTTAGACAATAAATTTCTATGGATTGATGGTATAAAATACAGTGGTCAGGATCTGATATTAAAAATATTGATTCCTATTGCAAAAGAAGGGCTCCATAGAGCAAAAATTAAAAAAGAGGACATTTCGAAAAATCTTGGGATCATCGAAGAAAGAGTGAAATCCGGGATGACCGGCTCGCAGTGGATGTTAGACTCTTACAGTAATTTAAGGAAAAATGGCACAAGGGATCAGGCGCTCGTCGCAACCACGGCTGCTATTTATAACAGGCAAAAAGAAATGAAACCAATACACGAGTGGAGCCTTGCCAATATCGATGAGGCTGGAAATTTCCTGAATTATTATTTACATATCGATCAGATCATGAGCACTGATATTGTGACGGTTATGGAAGATGATTTGATTGATCTGGTCGCAAATATTATGGATTGGAAACAGGTAAAAGATGTGCCTGTTGAAAATGATAAAGGAGAACTAGTAGGATTGATGACTGCCGGACTTTTAGTGAATTTTTTATGTAAAAGCAACAAGGAAAAGAAAATCAATTCCAGGATCAAAGACTTTATGATAAAAGACCCGGTATCCGTTTCTCCCGAGACGAGTATATCAAATGCCCTGAAAACCATGATCACACTTAAAGCCAGCTGCCTGACTGTTGTTCAGGATAAAAAACTAATTGGAATGGTTACAGACCGTCATTTTGTGAAGGTTTCCGCAAAGCTGATCAGAGATTTAAAATAATTTTTATAATAAATTCACAGACATCGAAACTCCGCTACAACAAAAATCACTGAAAAGAATAATTGGATCTTACCAGGGAAATAAGGAAGGTCCAAATCTCGTCTTTTTTGGCGGTATCCATGGCAATGAATATTCGGGCATTCATGCGCTCATCGATGTCATTGATGCGCTCCATAATCTTAAACCCGATTTTAAAGGGAACATATATGCTATTGCAGGTAATTTAAAAGCCATTAATGAAAATAAAAGATTCTTAGGTAAAGATCTCAACAGGATCTGGTTTCCCAATACCATGATCCCAAAAGAAGAAAGATCTCATATCCCGGAATACAAGGAGAAAATAGAGATTTTAGATCAATTAATTGAGATTCTCAGAAATGGTAAACCAACCTATCTGTTTGACCTCCATACCACCTCATCGCACAGTATGCCATTTATCTCGATAAGCGACACATTGAAAAACAGAAAGATTATCCAAGGTCTGCCTGTTCACCTGGTACTGGGTCTGGAGGAATTGCTCGATGGCCCGATGTTCAGTTTTTTCAGTGAGCTTGGGCTCCCGGCTGTTTTGTTTGAAGCCGGTCAGCATGACGCTATTTCTTCATTAGAAAATCATATCGCTTTCATTTGGATGATCCTTGCCCGGTTAAAATGTATAAAGAAAAAATCCATCACGGATTATCAACAATTCCGGCAAACACTTAAAAAAAATAATCCCACAGGTCAGCAAACATTTGAAATAAAATACCGGTATCTCATTAAAAATAATGAGCAATTTAAAATGAAGGATGGGTTCGTGAATTTTCAGGCATTGAAAAAAGGGACATTGATTGCGACCAACAAAGATGGAAAGATAAAAAGTTCAATGAACGGCTTTATTTTTATGCCCTTATATCAATCTCAGGGTTGCGATGGATTCTTTATTGTCAAAGATATCGCGAGAGTCTGGCTTAGATTTTCTTCAAGAACCAGGAAGTGGAAGCTGGACAAATCGCTCAAACTATTGCCGGGAATAAGTAAATCAGCCAAAGGTCAGGATACCTATGTGATCGATAAAAGCATTGCCAAATGGCGTGTAATATCGCTTTTGCATTTGCTTGGGTATCGCAAAGTAAGAGATAACGGTCAAACCCTTACAATGTCAAGAAGACCTTATGACTCCAGATTTCCCAAAGCGAATAAAGTCCTCGAAAATTTCATTAAATACCAAAAACTCCTCAATAGTTAATTAGTGCCTGTCCATAAAGTCCACTATCTGCGTTACGCTTGCTCTCAAAATGGTCATTTACGAAATGTAAACTCACATTTTTCGAGCTGTGCAAACCTTGATAGTAAACTTTCTGAATCAGACACTGAGTTTATTTACAGAAACTAGCAAATGTCTGAATCTCTGAAAACTTTGTACCTCTGGACCTTTGAACCTCTGAACCTTTGAACCCTTGACGCCTGAAATATGAAATAAGGAATAAGGAATCAATGTCGTTTAGTTAAGAAGATAATTGTCTTACCTCTCCCTTCACCCTCTCCAGAGAGGGATAATAGGAGCTTAAATAAACGACATTGAATAAGGAATAAGAGACAATAGCCCAGAACCACTTGACCTTATAAACCTTTGAACCTTGAAACCTGAAATAAGAAATAAGGAACATGAAACCAGAGCCCAGAACCACTAAACCTTTGAACCTTTGAACTCCTGAACTCTTAAACCCCGATGTCTGAAATATGAAATAAGGAATAATAAATAAGAAACATGAAACCAGAGACAAGAGCCCAGAACCCAGAACCACTTGACCTTATAAACCTTTGAACCACTTTTGAACCATTGAACCCTGAAATATGAAATAAGGAATATGAAACCAGAGCCCAGAACCCAGGACCCAGAACCTATAACCCCTAAACCTTTGAACCCATGAACCCTTTATCCCCCCAACCATCATCCACTAAAACAATATTTTCACCATTTCTATAATACAGCTCGTCTGGTACTGCCCAATAATGTATATTTTTGTGTTGTATCAATTAATGCGTCAATATGTTTCGCAATTACCTGAAAGTAACCATACGAAGTTTTATTAATCAGAAGTACTATTCCATTATAAATACACTTGGCCTTGCCATCGGGCTTGCTGCCTGCATTATGATATTTCTATATGTTCAGGATGAGCTGAGCTATGAAAAGTCAATTAAAAATCACGAAAATATTTATCGCCTGGTTCAGGACTTTCCTATGGGAAATCACCTTTCGCAATCTGCCACGGTACCTTTTCCAACAAAAAACACGATGGAAGAAGATTTCCCTGAAATCACAAATAGCGCATTTGTTTACAGGCCTTCAAGTTGGGGAGATCCAACACTCATCACATATAAAGACAACATATATTATGAAGATGACTTTATATTTGCCGAGCACAATATTCTTGAAATTTACGATTTCAGGTTTATTGAGGGTGATCCTGCAAAAGCGCTCCTCGGACCAAATGAGCTTATCATCACAAAGAGCACCGCAATAAAATATTTTGGCAATGACAGTGCAATCGGAAAAAGACTCAATCTGAACAAATTTATTGATTTAGAGGTAATAGGGGTAATCGAAGACTTACCTGAGAATACCCATATACAATTTGATATGATGTGTTCTTTTGAAACATTCAGATCATTTTTTAATAATCCCTCTTTTTTTGATACCCAATGGGTGTGGGTTGCTGCCTGGTTGTATTTTACCGTTGATGATCCCATGGAGACTGAAAGGATAAGGTCACAGCTCCCGGAATTCGTCAAGAGGCATTATCCGGAGGCTCTTACTGATAAAGGCGTGGCCCTTTATATTCAAAATGCTGATGATATTCATTTAACCTCCCACAGGGAATTAGAATTCAAAATCAATGGAAACATTCAGCACGTGTATATTTTTTCTTCTATTGCGGTATTAATCCTGATTATCGCTATAATAAATTTCATGAATCTCGCGACTTCAAGATCAACAAAAAGAAGCAAAGAAGTCGGTCTGAGAAAAGCGATGGGCGCAAAAAAGGAAATGTTGATTTTCCAATTTATGGGAGAGGCAATATTGACTACGTTTCTCGCCTTGATGATAGCCCTATTATTTATATACCAGTTTTTACCGTGGTTCAATGAAATCACAGGGAAAAGTTTTTCTATAAATTTATTCCAAAATCCGAGCCTGCTCATTGGAACAATTGCCTTATTGATAATTGTAGGAATATTATCGGGAAGCTATCCTTCTTTTGTAATGTCATCATTTAGTCCTACCGAAGCCTTAAAAAGTAAAATTGTAAACACCAATTCATCATCAAATTTACTTAGAAAAATACTGGTGATCGGTCAGTTTGTTGTATCAATTACCTTACTCATTTGCATAGGAATAGTATATAAACAGCTCAATTATGTGCATAATATAGACCTGGGATTCAATAAAGAGCAAATCTTACTGGCAGATGTTAATTTCAATCAATTAAATAAATATGAGACTTTTAAAACTGAACTGGAACGTCTTCCGGAAATCGATGCCGTGTCTATGATGGGCGGTAGTATTCCCGGACAGGAATCACTAATTGAGAATGCATTTGTTTCCGGAGGGGCTCCGGCAGAGGATCAACAATGGTTCAGCTTTTTCTTTGGTGCGCATGATTTTGAGAAAGTTTTGAATATTGAATTTATAGATGGGCATAGTTTTCAGGTTGGTAATTCTGTTGATTCCGCTGGTTTTATCATCAATGAGTCAGCCGCAAGAGCCCTGGGGTGGGAAAAGGATATAATTGGAAGATCTTTGGACAGGCTGAACTCCACAAATGGAACTAAGCTGCAATCGGGAACTGTAATAGGACTTGTAAAGGATTATCATTACAGACCACTTTATGATCCCATCAAACCATTGGTGATTGGTTTTGCAAAAGGCGCCGCAAAACTTTGTATTAAACTCTCAGGAAAAGATTCAAGAAATACCATTGCTAAAATCGAAGAATCCTGGAAGGCCCAGTTTGACAATACACCCTTCAGATATTCCTTTATGGATAGTGATTATGATAAGCTCTATGAAAAAGAAGAAAAGCTGAGCAAAGCAATCCAATACTTTTCTATAATTGCCATATTCATTGCATGTCTCGGGCTATTGGGGCTGTCTTCATTTTCAATAGAAAACCGTAGAAAGGAAATCGGAATCAGAAAGGTGAATGGGGCGAGTACTTTTCAATTAATCGCTCTACTGACAAAAGACTTTTCAAGACTTATTTTGATTGCATTTCTAATTTCAGTCCCTGTTGCATATTACTTTGGCAATCTATGGCTCAACGATTTTGCCTATAAAACAGAAATTAATGCCTCTGTATTCATTATAGCAGGATTATCAGCACTCTTCATCGCATTGCTTACAGTAAGTTTTCATACTGTGAGGGCTGCACTTACAAATCCGGCAGATTCATTGCGATACGAGTAGCCGGTTACCAGTTGCCAGTTGCCAGTTACCAGGTATCAGTTGTCAGTGGTAGTAGCAGTAACCAAGTACCTATCACTCATTTGCTATTAGTAGCTGCAATCACCCAGTTGCCAGTTGCCAGGACCTAGAACCCAGGACCCAGGACCTAGAACCAAGTAAATCACTTCGTATAAATCTCAACTCCGTTCTCTGGTTTTAACTGCTCCCCGATGGTTACCGTGCTCGAACCATAAACCGTTATCATACCAGCTGTAAAATCAGATTCATCTGCTTCATAGATATTATCGACAAATTTTTGTGGGTTTCTATCGATATAGGGAAACCATGTACTATGAATCTGAATCATCACCCTGTGACCTTTCTTGAAAGTGTGCAGTATGTCCTGTAAAGGAAAATCGACCTCCGTTTTCTCATTTGGGGTAAAAGCCTCCGGATGTTCAAAACTATTTCTAAACCGGCCGCGCATGGCTTCATGTCTAACCAATTGCTGATAACCTCCCATCATTATGTAAGTCGGTGTTGCTTTTGTAGGTGGCTCATCATCAGGATAGACATCAATTAATTTCACTATAAAATCGGCATCTGAAACTGACATAGATATGATGAGTTTTACAAAAATCTCACCGGCCAAAGTTAAATCTGCCGTAAGAGGTTCTGTCTTAAAAGTAATTACATCTGGGCGCCTAGCAGCATGTCTCTGGTCATCCGTCATAAATGGTCTTGGCGTACTCCTTACTGGAGCTATCTCTGATCTGTATGGCACCGGTTTGTTCGGGTCGCTTAGATAGGTAAAACCTTCCTTCGGATCTACATTCCCATTAATCACTAATTTCCCGCCTTTTTCAAATCTCAGGGTTGCAGGAGGAATTTCTGTAGGTGGCCAAACATCAAATTTTTTCCATGATTTCACGCCGGTGTCAAACATATACGCTTCCGGCAGTTTAGACTCCCCCTTTCCTTTCAAATAATAATTGAAAAAAGGCAATTCAATATTTCTCTGATAAAAAGTGGATATGCTGTCTCCAAAATAAATATGATTTACCGCCTGATATCCCTTTTCCCGTGACCAGTCACCATGGCTCCACGGCCCCATCACAATGGTGTTTTTACTACCTGGATTATTTTTTTCAATCGTTTTATAAATATTCAGTGGACCGTAAAGATCTTCTGCATCAAACCAACCGCCCACTGTCATAACCGCGTGATCTATCCCATTCAAATGTGGTAGAATGTTGCGTTTCTGCCAGAAATCGTCATAATTTGGATGTTCGGTAATTTGCCTCCAAAAGAAATCATCAGGATAATATTGTTTAACATTTTTTAACGGCCCGATATCCATATTAAATTGATAAGCATCGTTTTTATTGCCAGATTCCAGAATACGCTCCTGGTGTTCACCATACCATGCCTTTGTTGTCAGCGAATCCTTTTGATAACCAAAAACAGGAAAAATAGATAAGTAGCTCTGTACGAAAGCACCCATATGATGAAAATCATCAAAATAAAAATCCGAAATCGGCGCCTGGGGCGATGATGCTACAAGGGCGGGATGTGCCTCAGGAAGCGCAGCAGCAGTATAGAAGCCTGGATATGAAATCCCCCATTGGCCAACCTTGCCATTATTGTTATCAACATTTTTCAGCAACCACTCAATAGTATCAAAAGTGTCACTGCTTTCATCTATTTCAGCTTTGTTTTTCTGATCATTTCCCGGGATGTGTGGTCGCATATTATCAAATGTCCCCTCAGACATATACCGCCCTCTTACATCCTGATAAACAAAAATATACCCTTCTTCCATAAGGAATTTTGAAGGGCCGAGACTTGAAGCATAATTGTCCGCTCCATAAGGCCCGATACTATAGCAGGTACGTTTCATAAGAAATGGATATTTCTGCTTAGTGTTTTTGGGAGAATAAACAATTGTGTAAAGCTTGACGCCATCCCTCATCAGAATTTGATATTCTGCCTTGGTGAAATGCTTTTCTACATAATTATCATCTGAAGCACAGCTTAAAATTGAAAATGCATTGAAACTGATTAGTAGAGTGAATATGAATTTCATGTCATGAAAAGGTTATTATTGAATTCATGAAAATAGAAAATAATATTCATTTTTAAACAAGGTGACTATGGAAAAGGCCATTAAATGGAGTATCGGTTATTGATATAAAAAGTCATATCACATCCCGGAATAGGACATAACCCAATTTAAAAAAAGATGCTAAAGCGCTTTTATGACTCTAAAAGGGAAAAGCAATATTCCTCCAACGATTTTGAATATCATCTCAATTGTAAATCCAAGAATCTTGAATGGAATGAGAATAATCCAGAAGATCATAAAAAAGATAAACAGTCCGATGGCCAGGGGCCAGCACATCATAAACAAGATACACAAAAGTAAAAAAGCAATGATAGTTTTCATTTTCTAATATTTTAAAGCATCCTACGCAATAACCGGACCTTTAGAGTAAAAATCAGACACACAGGAATTTATAATAATCAGGGGAAAAATATTTTCAATTAACGAACAGCATAGTGTACTAAAATGAACATCATCAGGTCATTCAATCGCATGCGTTTATTATATCTACAACTGGGGTTTTCTTTCAGTCAATAGCTGCCTCAAATATCAAACTAACCATTTAGGGGCAGTCCATAATGATTTTCTTCCTTTTTCCATATTATGCTATAAATGAAACGTTTGAGTCCATTGAAATTTGGTACAATAGAAAAAGAAGACACTCCTGTTTAGGCATGTGGATCTAAGAATTTGGTCACCCTGAGATTGTGACCAAATGGAGATTCCTGTTTACCTCCTTTTATCCCCTTGTTTAAAAAATTCGACATTTATCTTTTCTTTGGTAATCAGGCTACCATAACGGATTTTCTCAAACCAGGGCTGAATTTTATCTAAAAATCCATCAATTTCTTTTTCCTTCCCGATAATTTCAATGACCACGGGCAGTTTTTCACTTAATTCCCAAAGATTAACAGAATGAATCACACTGCTCGAACCAAAACCCATTACACCTTTTAGTACGGTAGCACCGCCCAATCCGTAACGCTTTGCTGCAAAAACAATCATTTCATATAATGGTGAATGCTTGAATTTATCGGTATTGCTGATATAAATCTTCAATAGTGTTGCTTCCCCTTTGGCTATCATAACTAAAATGTTTTTGAAATTAAACTTCCTGAAAACACGGCTAACAGTCCTAAAAATATCGTCATTCCGGTATATACGGCAAACAGGAAAAAACTTCCTTCTTTCAATAAAGCTAAATTCTCATTGGCGAAAGTAGAAAATGTAGTGAAGCTGCCGCAAAAACCCACCGCCAGGAATAATCGCCATTCATAATCAAAAAAACTTAATCGCTCTGATAAACCAAATAAAAAACCTATCAGCAAAGAACCAAGAATATTGACAATAAAGGTTCCCCATGGAAATGCGGATAGTACATTATTTTGAACATACAGGGAAACGAGATACCTCAGCACTCCCCCAAAAAAACTACCTGTCCCAATGATTAATATTGTTTTTAACATATGCCTGTTATTGCCGGAATATTTGAGAAAAAATATATATGCAAGGTAATCGGTTTTTAAATTAAATATCAAAAGCCGAGAAGCATTTGTTTAGAATTCATTTTAGGAGGAAATTTCGGTCGCAATGGCCATTGCGACCGAATGGTTCTTTTTATAACATTTTATTCAAGCGGAATACGATCCTTGTTTTCAGCAAGCCACTCCTCAAATGATTGAAGGGATGGGTTTAAGGCCTTGGAAACATCCAGTTTTCTTGCATTGCAAAAGTAGTCGTTAAAATCGCGTTTATATTGAAACATATTGCCCAAGTCTTCCGCACCTGGAAAACCAAAGCTGCGAAAAGTCGCCGGATCAACAGAATTATAAACTACCTTCTTCCCCAAAGCATTTGTAAAGGCTGCCGCCATTTCCGCACCGGTAAGGTGACCTCCGGTAATCCCTACTGTCTTACCGAAATATTCTCCACCTTTTTTGAAGATTTCATACGCACTTCTACCTATATCTTCAACAGCAATACCCGGCAACTTCTTGTCATCCATCGGGAATGTGATGGCCAACGTTCCATCTGGTCCTGGCTTTGGCCCCATACCAAAGTAGATGAAGTTTTCCCAATAAAATGATGTTAAAAGAAGTGTCGTAGGAACCCCGCTTTCGGTAAATATTTTATCAGCTTCACCTTTAGCATCAAAATGAGGAACCTTGTATTTCTCCATTAATGTAGGCATCCTGTCATCGCTAAGAGGAACTTTTTCCCTGGTATCTTCCAGCGTGGACCAAATGAGGTGATTAACACCCGCACTCTTTGCCGCATTGGCAAGATTACCAGCTTGGGCGATCTCTTTCTCAGGAGAAAAATGTTCCCAAAAATTGGTGACGCAATAAGCCCCATGGGCACCATCAAAGGCCTTTTTCAAACTTTCAATGTCATCGAGGTCAGCTTCTACAACTTCTGCCCCTAGTTGGGCAAGCGCTTTTGCCTTATCCGAACCGGCATTTCTTGTGATGGCACGTGCCAGAAAAGGACTTTCAGGATCATTCACAATAGCTCGCACGAGACCTCCGCCTTGAGCTCCGGTAGCTCCGATTACAGCAATGATTTTCTTTTCACTCATGATATTTATTGTTTTAGGTTAATATTAGTTCACAAATTATAACTCTGTATGCCAGTCATTGTTTCAGCAGATTTCAATCTTATCACTCTTATATTTTGTGACATTTTTACTTACACCAACTATCGAAAGTTCAGTATTTCTTTGAACAGATTGTCTCAAAATAGATTGCGGCTAATAAATGAACCGAGTTTGCTATTTGCTTTTCAGATGACAATCAACGACCATGCATACCTATTGTAAAAATATTGGCTGTATTCTCAACAGCCATGTGCTGGCGCGCATTTGCAATGCGTGCCTAATCTCAAGTTCAAAGACAATAGAGGGATTTGGAATCCCAAGTCGGCTATCACATACTGCCGCAGGTTTACCGCAGCGTAACTTGTCGATAGAAACGAAATGGTTTACATCTTGTATTTTCAGATAGAAATCAACGACTATTCATATGATTGGAGAGTTATTTCTCGCCTCCTCTGCAACCTCCCTCAAGCAATTGACACAAAGACAATCATCATATCGTTCCGATATCATTTGCCTGGCCAAGCTGTTAAGTGGCACCGTAATGCAGACACAGTTGGAAATATTTTGATTGTTGCAGATAAAACTACTCCCGCATTTCGGGCATTTTTTTATTTCTCCCTTCATTATTGTCGCTACTTTTGGACTTTTATTTAGACTCTGTCTATAAACTCCAATTCACAAAAAGCAAAACACAAACCCGCCGGCTGGCGAGGCAGGTAAATTCCAATATTGAAAATTGTTATTTGTTTTTTATAAAACGGTGACTTTATGGACTGACACTATTTAGAACCCGTCTATAAAGTCAGAGTTTGTTCAGAATGTTCGAGATCAAGGCTTGTGCAGTTTCTAAAAAATGGAGTTTACGTACGTAAATGAGATTTTTAGAAACAAGCGTAACGCTGAGATCGGGCATTATGAACAAACTCTATTTAAACATAAAATGAAATGGCCCGATTGAAGTAATCTGATTATCCAAAGCTAATCCGTCAACATCATAAACCATGATTTTTCCATTGCCGGAAAAACCTGCAGCATCGGCTACATATAGTTTATCTGTGGTTTCGTTAAATCCAATACCATTGAAATTTTCTCCGGAAACCAAGGCATCACTTCCAAGGGTATTTGTTTTCGTATCAAATACAAATACTTCTGTTTCTGTTGCAGGCCAGGGTTGAGCAGTCAATAGATAAATATTTTCTCCGGAACCATCAATGGCCAATACTCCGTCATCTGACAGTCCGGGTATTTTGACGAATGAGTTTTTCGAATCAGTAGAGGTATTGATGGCCTGCAAACCAACTTTGTCTTCCGGATGAACGCCAAAGTTTGAGCTTACAGTCACCCAAAGCGTCCCGGAACCATCCATAGCGAAATGCTGCGGCGCGGCATTTAAATCAATTTTTTCAGAAGAATCATCAGACAAATTGACCACTGTAACGGTGGTCTCAAATGAATTGGCGATGTACAATTTGTTGTTCACAGAAACAATACCTTCCGGTCCCGAACCACACTCCAAAGAGTCAATTATTTCTTTTGAGTTTAAATCCATCACGGCAATATAAGATTCTTCCAAGGTGAAATTCTTACTCCAGGGGCCCCAGCAAGTAATATATGCTTTATCTCCGGCAACTGTCATATATCTTGGCTGAGAAATGCTGGTGGTCGGATTGGCTAAATATTTGTAATCTTCCACACTGAAAAACTCTACCTTATCCGTAGCATTACACACTAAAAATCCAACGCCCTCGTGCTGATATATCGATTCTATTGTAGCGCCAATATCTGATCCGTTATTGGCATCTTTAATTACATTATTAGCGATAGTTCCCACTTCTTCATCATAGAAAGAGACACTCCCATTCCCCTGTCCAAAGTTGCCTGCATTCACAATAAGTACGCCTGTTTTCATAGGAATCTCTTCACCTCCACTGCTACTATCGCAGGATGAAAAAAATACTAACCCGGCAATGGTTACCGCTATTGACATAAAATTGTTTATTCTGTTCATATTCATCATAGGTTATTTATTAATTATAAAATTCAAACTCAAGAGATAATTTCGGCCAGGCATCGCGTACCTTTTTACATTCTGATACTCAGTGTCCAATAAATTGAGCACCTGTCCCTCTACTGAAATCATATTTTTTCCAATAGAGAAATTTTTACTCATCGTAATGTTGGTAATGAAAAAATCATCGATTTCTTCATTGATAACATCAATGCCATATCGCTTTCCCGTGTAATAATTATTGATGGAAAATCTATACTTTTTAAATATAAGACTTGCATTCAGTCCAAATCTGTGCTTTGGCGTATAGGGCAATTGATACCCGACGGATGGATCGTTTTCAGAAATTCCCTGCAACAAAACAGACCTGTTGTAGGCGTACATGCCACCTAACTCAAATTTTCCGTGAGGTATTCGCCAATTCAGCTTTCCATTCAATTCAATTCCGGAAGCTTCCACCTTTTTCAAATTGAATGGCCGCCATAAATTACCCGATGGTTTCCAGGCAATCCAGTCATCAACGATCATATAATAAGCAGCCACATCAAAGTCCATGGAATAATCTCCTTTTTCCCAAACCAGGTTATGCCCTACTTCCATGCTGTACCCTTTTTCCGACTTTAGATCGGCTCTGCCTTGCGCTCCCCAGTATCGGTCATTAAATGTTGGAATGCGGTAGCTCCGTTCAACCTGAGCACGAAAAGTCAGATCCAAATCATGTGCTTTAATCAAATAGCTCGTTGAAATTGATGGTGCTACTGGGGATTCTGTGAACGGCACAAATGTCTTTCTGGCATTTAAACTTAATTGCCAGTGCTCTAATATTTCTTGACTTAATGAAAGAAAAACATCTTCTCTCCACTCGGTAAGATCCTCTTCATAGGACCAAACATTCGGTACAATGTACTTGGCATTCCCTCCGGCATTGATTACTGTTTTATCACTCAGGTTCCATTCGTAACTCAGGTTGGCAGATAACCTTTTTGTTTCTATAACATCCGTTTTATTGAATAGCTGATAATCCCAAACATAGCCTACACCTGATTGAAGAATCCCCTTTTTAAAAAAGTGTTTATATGCTCCAACTAATCTCAGGTTTTTATCCTGAATTTCATCTCCGGTTTGGTCTTCCCCAGGTGCCGTGACCATTAATGGTTGGACCTGATGGAAATTTTTGCCCATCCATCCTTTCAATGACAGATAACCCTTGCTAGAAATTTTTCTGTTAAATTCCTGGAGGAGGGCATAATTATGTACCTCCGCATTTTTCTGCTCAATTTCAAAATTGTCTCCTAATCTATCGGTGATGTTATAGCTAAAATCATTCCTGAGGACTCTGTTAAAAATCCTTGTCTTTGATTCCCATTTTCCATTACCCAGATCTAACTTAATTCCGGAAAATACATTCCCGAAACTCCCAAAATCTTGTCTCAATTGCAGCTTTACTCCATCTGTCCATCTAGGGTTGGAGCTCAGATGAATGCTCCCTCCTATCGCATCGCTGCCGAGAAGAGAACTCGCTCCGCCGTATTGGACAGTAATCTCATCAAATAAAAACAGCGGTACCCCATTGAAATCGGAATTCCCTAGCGTGAGCGAATTGAGGTTAATTCCATGCCAGAAAACACCCGTATGCGAAGAGCCGGTTCCGCGGAAAGATACGGACGCCAACATCTTATTCCCCTGCTCCTTTATGTATACAGTGGTATTTTGTTGCATGTAGTCAGCTAGTGTTCCCTGCCCTAGAATCTCCAATTGCAGACTGTCTGATTTTTTAATTTTGCTCCCGGAAATGAACTTCTCAAATGGAAGCGCCTCAATAGTAACTCCATCCAATTCTACGGTTTTCATTTGCGAAATCGCATCAAATCCAATGCAACCGAAAAGTATAAATGATATGGAGAAAATAATTTTCATGAATGTCCCCCCTTCGGTTTCAGAAAATCTGTCAATGCAGCAATAGAGGTGTAGATGCGCTTTTCATTCTTCGATGAATAGCTCCACGACCATTTATTATCAAGGTGATTAATCTTAATAAAATCATACTCACCTTCATCATTAACCACCGTATAACCCAGTCGTTCCATAGCGCGCTTTGTCCAAAAAACACCTACTTCATCTCCTGTGATACCGATCTCGGCACAATGTGGTTCAACAACCTTAAAAATCCCATGGCTTTTATCATACTCAATTCCTTCCTTTGTGAAAGCATTTCCAAAAACATCATTGAGCACGAGATCTTCCGGAGCACCGGAAAAAGTTATATTTTCCACCGTCATCAGCCATATTTTATCCGCTGCCTGCAGTGCGAGGTCCAGCTCATGAGTTGACATGATGATGGCTTTTCCCGTTTCCCTCGCAAGTTTTCTCAGCAACCTGATGATGTCAATTCGATTTGGAATATCTAAATGTGCCGTAGGCTCGTCGAGTAAAATGATGGGTGTATCCTGTGCCAATGCCCTGGCAATCATCACCTTTTGCAATTCCCCATCACTGAGCTTGTGAATGCTTTTATGGACCAGGTGTTGAATATTTGTGCTCTCAATTGCCTTGGCGATTTTCCTTTTGTCATCCGAATTTAAATTGCCAAACCAGCCGGTATAGGGTGTTCTTCCAAAAGAAATCAATTCGTAGGAAGTGAGGTTACCATAACTAATCCGTTCCGTAAGTACCACACTTAATAATTTCGCCAGGTCTTTTCCTCTGACAGCGGATAATTTTTGCTGCATCAATAAAACTGTCCCGTGGAGTGGTTCCTGAATTCCTGCAATGGTTCGCAATAAGGTTGTTTTTCCCACGCCATTCGGACCGAGCAGACATATCAACTCACCCTGTTCCAAAGCAATATCGATTGGTCCGGCGACCTTAACCGGTGCTCCTTTCCTTTGAGGATAACCTATTTCAAGTTTCGATATTTCTAATGCTTTATCCACTCTTAAAAAGCTGTTCTTAAATTTCTATTTTTCAAAATCACCCAAACCACAACCGGAGAACCCAATAAGGCAGTAATGGCATTTATCGGTAGTGAAATCTGACTGCCGGGCAATTGGGCAATAATGTCGCAAAACAACATCAGAATTGCTCCCAAAACCATTGTTGCAGGAATCAGCACCCGGTGATCCGAAGTGCCGAGCAAAGACCTGGATAAATGAGGAACTGCTATACCCACAAAGGCAATTGGACCGCTAAAACCTGTAACCGTTCCTGCCAGAATACTTGTCGTAACAATCAGGTATATCCTTGTAAGCTTTATATTGAGTCCAAGGCTTCTCGCATAATTTTCACCGAGCAACAAAGTATTCAATGGTTTGGAGCCAATAAAAGCCATAATTAATCCAATTGATATAATACCAATAAAGATGCTCAACTGACTTGAAGTGACGCCGCCGAGACTACCGAATGTCCACATCAGGTAATCCTGAATCTGTTCGGGCGCACTAAAATATTGCCATATACTCACAATAGAGATGGTGATATTACCTATCATAATTCCCACGATAAGCAATGATATATTGTCCTTAATCCTGGCGCTCAGCATCAATATCAGAGCCATGACCAAGCCAGAACCCGTTGCAGAAGCGATTACAATTAGCCAGCTTCCCGCCATACCTAGCTGCCTGATGGTATATATACTTGCGACGCCGCCGGTTGTCAGCATTACCAAAGCGACTCCAAGGCTGGCTCCCGCAGTGATTCCCAAAACCGATGGTCCTGCCAATGGATTTCTGAATAAAGTTTGCATTTGTAATCCTGCAACTGCCAAAGCTCCGCCTGCGAGTACTGCCGTTATAGATTTAGGCAAACGAATCATATAAACTATCTTGTGCCAAAGCTCATTTTCAACCTGCTGACCCGATAGCAATTTCAGAACATCCACAGGAGGAATGGACACTGAACCTAATCCGAGATCTACTAAAAACAACATTGCGAGTACTGCAATTGAAATTCCAAATAAAATCGACCTGGAAAGACCAAATGGGTTCGTTTGATTTGTGGTGGCGATATGGTTTTCAGAATTTGTCAATAGAGTTGGTGATAATAAAATAACTGATGATCCGGCAGTAATTCAGGATGCAATATTTTAATCATATCGGCCAGGATGATGTGCGGATTTATAATTCCAGACTCCCAATAGTCATTGGCGGTGCCACGGGATACTCTCTTGTTATTATTGAAAATTTTACCTCTTTTAAATGAATTAAAATCCGCGAGCCGTTCATCTTTGTCAAGGATATCAGATTTAGATTGCGCGAAATCAGGACTGATCCAATATTCAGCATTAATTCCCTTTGCATAGACACTTTCAAAATCCAACTGAATACCACCCGTCCCTTTGTCATCAGACCACAGGTAGGTCGCGCCCGCATCATCTAACAAATTGCTGACATAGCTATTTCCTCCGGGAACATACCAGGACCCTTTGAAAGGCAGATTGGTAATGATCGTTGGTTTATTTTTAATTTCTTTAGAAATAGATAGCAACTCATGATATTGCTTTTCTATTGCTTTAAAACGAATATCAACACTTTCCTCATTCCCTGTCAGTTCTGCCAAAAGCTTTACCCATTCCATTCTTCCCAACAAATTTGTCTCCTGCCAATCAGAAAATACCAGGACCGGAATTCCCAACTCTTCAAGCAACTGACTGCTTTTATTAGGAGCATTGGGAAATCCCACAGTTACTACAAGCTCTATGCCTAGTGATAGTAACTTCTCCCTGTCGAGTGACTCTCCATAACCCACTTCGGGCAATTCGCCATTTTGAACCTTAGAATATATATCATCATCATAAATATATTTAGCCTCGGAGATTGCACTTAGCTGATCTATCGCTCCGCAAAAATTGAAAAATGGCAAATAGGAAGAATGAAGCAGCGCTATTTTTTTAACAGGTGTTATAATTTGCCGGTAGTCCCGGAACTGAGGTGCAATTTCTACCTCCTTTGATTTTAAAACATAGTTAAGGGTATCTGAGGATTCATTATAATGACTAAAAAGTCTGAGAATTTTATAATCATCATAGTGGGAAATATCAAAACCAATGGCATATTCTATAGAGGATTTTCCTTCGCTTACAGTTTGAGCAGGCTCGACATCCATCTTCCTCTGCTCATTTCTATTGCTGCAAGCGCATAAAAATAACAAGGAAATAAATAATCCCCCGGGAAATAATTTAAAGAAATAAGAAACCGAATTATTTATGTTTGCCATTGTTTCTGCCTTAGTCCCGAAGCTATTTCACTATGGCAGGTCTTCTGACTTTCCCAGATTTGACATCCTTCCCGGCCCGATTCATCGGGACAGTGGAGATTGACTTGATCAAATCTCAATATGGGATTACAGCAGCGGGAACTGTTTCGGATTCTCACCGAATTCCCTTTTAATGCGTTGTAGCCGAATGCTACTCAACAACCATAATTCATCACAAAACTAACAGGTAATTTTCAGAATGAAAATATATGTCGAGATTTTTATTGAAAGATATGGTTCTTCAGTAATTTTAATGGAAACCTTGCTGTAAAGGACGGAAGACCGAAGTCGGGAGTCGGAAGATTCTCCGTGACATGTGACCAATATGAACCCATGAATTCCTCTCGTATTATTTACTCCAGAATTTCAACATTCAAAACACGGTCGCTCCTTGCAAAACATCTAGGGATGGAAAACATATAAACCTCCTCAACATTCTTTATACTATCAATAATATAAACCATTTTCAATATAGGCACTGGGAACATTCGATAGAGTAGATTGTTCTACTACTTTTTTAAAAAAGGCTTTGGGACCTGTGGTAAACCCGCCCACTGTGCAATATCATTATAACCTTTGGCAATATCTTGCGCAATACCTATTCCATGCTTAATGCCTTTTACTGTTTTATGCAGTTTGGAATCTTCATCCTCCAAATCTTTGACTAAGCGCTGCAACCTGCTGGCAATACCTTTTTTCTTCACTTCTTCCGGGCTTTTACATTTTTCAGCGAGTTCTAATGCTTTTGCCGCATTTTCCAGTTCTAATGCTTCTTCTTTATTACCTCCTTCAGCTAGCAATAAAGACAATTCATTCATACTGCCTTGTAGGTTAATATTGCAATTGTGAAAATTAAAAGTGGTATGGGAGGATTTATCATCAATTAATTGATTCCTATCTCCCATTATTAAGTTTCCTACCTCTATTTTGTAATTATTTACGACACCTATCATTGGAATATCCTGGCCTGTGATATAGTCAAAATATGGTTTTAGCCATTTATTATGATTCATAATTTGTCTATCGGATAACCAAAGGGGATATTTAGTCTCCACTATACTTGGTATCAATCCAAACCGCATTATCCTATACTGCAATTCCGGCTTCTCACTTTTATAACTATTAAAGATCGTATTCAGTGTTTCTCGTAAGACACTAATGTAATTTGTTTTATCTTGCCCTTTTACAGAAACATTTATGGTACGATCTTCTTCCCGAATCAATGCAATGCTGCCTTTCCCATCTTCTAATATTACTCCATATCGCCATACTAAATAATTCTTATTTTCCTTTTTTATTTCCTGGTTATGCCGGACGATAAAACGAGAAATCGTATTTGGCGGTAAGGGCTGTTCTGCCTCATATCGTAACATTAAGCTATCTCCGACAGAAAAAACGGGTAGTTTCTCCAGCCGGTCTTCATTAAGCAAATGAGGTAAAATTAATCGATCTCCGCTTTTTGTTTCATAACCCAGCTCATAATGCATGATCAACTTAAATAGAAATTTATGTTGTTTCTCTGGATACCGATTTTTATCCTCACTAAAAACGAATCTAAAATCATCAATAGATAATGAGAATTTTTCATTATTGCTTAACCAATTGATTATTTTATACACACCATGACTTATCCATTCAGGATTCAAAATCAACGTATTGAACTCCTCCATGTCCTTATACCAGAAACTTACACCCAGTTCATGTAAGTCTGTTAATAATTCCTCTATATTATCAACATTATGTCTCTCAGCTATTTTGTCAAATTCTTCTTTTGTAATATGTTCCCGGCCTCTTTCCTTTTTGCCCTTTACGAAAAATTCTTCTAATTCTTCTTTTACATCATAGTAATCTGTTGGTATCTTTTGCTTTTCCCAAGATGGGTTGTGTTGTATAAACCCGGCAACTTTATTACGAAACTTATTCAGTTCATTGATATCGTCCTGAATAGAAAATGTATAAACTTCTTCTATAGGATATTGCTCTTTTAAGGAATAGATTGGAATATCCACACGATTCTGATCACGTTGGTTAACCAACATAATGGCTTTTGAATCACCACCGTAGTTTTTCATATGGTCGAGCCAATATTGCAGCCTGTTTCGTTCTTCGCTGCGTCCGTCATAAACTATAATGTAGAGACAACGCTTCGATAAGAAAAACTTATGTACAGTATGGGTAACCGTATGCCCGGCAAAATCCCAAATACGCACATTTATATTTTCTTTTTCAAGTTTCCATAGTGTTGTATCTACTCCTGGAGTACTTTCCTCATCAGTGGTCATTGGTGCATCCGGATCAATCAATCTTCTTGCCAGGCACGTTTTACCGGCGCCTTTCTCTCCCAGAATAATAATACGTGCTTCGTTCAACCGGACAGCTCCTTTCGCTTCCATATCTTCCAAAAATTTGGCTACTGCCGCTGCTCCTTGCCCACGTTTTTCATTTGGGATACTCATGCGTCTTTCAAGGGACTCTTGATCCACTTCAAATCTATTATCAAAGATGTTTTGATACAGCTTACCCCAATATGCGCAACCTTCAGTTTCGAGCGCTTTTTGAAAATTATTCCATATTTCACCATACACATCTGTTGATGTAGATTGCCCTCTACCTTCTTTCAAGGCTTGCAAATCTTGTAGGATTGTTATTTCCAAATTTATATTATTCTTAATGGCGACAATTGCGGCAACGGCACCTGCCCACGCTGCGTAAGAGATATAGGCATCAGGGGTGGTATAGGGAGTGTATGCATTGGTGATGTAAGTGTCGTCCGCTGCATAGGCAGCGGCGGCGGCGCAAATGGCTGCGGTATAGCTGTCGGATTCAGCGATAGAGACATCATAGTCTGAGTCGGCTGCTGCATAGGCAGCCCAGACGTAATCGGCATAGACTGTATAGGCAGCGGAATTAACATCCAATGCATAAAAAATAGTGTTAATACGCGCTTGTCTATCTTTTATATCCCAAAAGTCAAAATTACCTTGACTACCCAAAAAAGGCAAGGCGCGCACTGCACAATGCCATGCAAATTTTATAGTCTGCTCTTTATTAAGAGTTTTTAATTCTTGTTCTATCTTTTTCCTGAATGTTTCCCTGTTCATTTTTTGATTAATTTTAACCTTGGTGTCTGACCATTCATAGGCACCACATTATTTCCAGGGCTGAAATACGCATATTCTGCCGCAACATACTTTAAACTATCAATAATAAACGGACAGAGTCCTACAAACCATTTTCATCACAGGTTTGGAAAAGCTGCGGTAGTGAAGTTCAATTCCCAGAGCCAGAAGCCCAGCATCCAGAATCACTTCACATCATACCAAATCCCACTTTTCTCTTGGCTTTCTGGATAGCATGGCATTGGCCTCATTGTCATTGACAAAAAGCTCCTTTTCCGCATCCCATTGGAGCTTTCTTCCCAATATGTCTGAAATTAATCCCAGGTGCATTGGCAGAGTCATTTTCCTGGCATATGGTAGATTAGATTCCGGTTGATTCCTCGATTTCACAGCATCCACGAAATTTTGCTGATGTCCAGGAGATCTCGGAATTGTTTTAGGAATGCCTGGAATATCATCCATAGTCTGTCCATTTATGGTAATAGACCTGGTATCATAATCACAGATCAATGTGCCTTTATCTCCTTCAAAATATGCCCCTATTCCGCGATCTTTTGCGCCGGGTACTTTTGGAGGTTTAGTCGTCCAGTAGATCTTAAGATCATCAAATTCAAAATCGGCCTTCATCGATTTAGGCGCAGTGCCAATTCCCTTTGGCTTTTTCCCTTTTGCATTAATTGATTTTAATCCGGTCGGATTGATCGCCCACCAAACTACATCTGCAATATGGCACCAGAAATCAGCATACACACCGCCGGAATAATCGAGAAAATATCGATATGTTTTGTGAACTCTGTTAGGTTCATAATCGACATAGGGTGCCGGTCCGAGCCACATGTCATAATTAAAAGTTGCCGGAATAACAGGATTTTTTGTAGCTTTCATTTTGGGTGAATTGCCGGTTTTCCATAACCTCACCGTATGTACTTTGCCAATCGCTCCCGACTTAATGATCTCCACTACCCGGTGATAATTGTCTCCCGCATGAATTTGAGTGCCAAGCTGAAAAACCCTTTTGTATTTTTCCATATTTTCCAGCATCATCTGACCTTTTTTTACACTATAGGAAAGCGGCTTTTCTCCATACACATCCTTCCCTGACTGAAAGGCTAATATCGCCACCCGGGAATGCCAGTGATCGGGTGTTGCACATGTGATGGCGTCAATGTCATTTCTTTCTAAAACGTGCCTGAAATCTCCATAACCTTCTACCTTTCCTCCGGGTTTCAACGCTTCAAGATTTTTAAGGCTGTTGTTCAAATGATCTTTGTCAACATCGCATAAAGCCACTGTTTCTACCTCAGGCAATGCTGCAAACCATCTAATATGATTGTTGCCCATTCCATTGATACCTATATGGGCTACTCTTATCCGGTCACTGGCGGCAACCTTGTTCCCGAGTGATGGTAATATTGTAAATGCTAATGACCCGAGGGCGCTTTTCTTTATAAATGATCTTCGATTGTCGTTCATATTATTAATAGTTTTCGTGGATTTTCAATTTAGCGGCTAATTTCTGAAATCTCTGTATTATTCGATGTTTTTTTTATAACAGAGAGGACGGTGGGTATTGGATTCGCGACAACCTCAGAGTCCCCTGTCGGGAGAATTCTGAGGAGGATTAGCAGAGTAGGCTCTGGGTGATAGGCTCTATGTACCGGGTGCTTCTTGGAATCAATCTCTCATCCCTCCTACGCCAAAGCTTCGGCGGACAAGCAATCTCTATTATCAATCATTTCAA
The DNA here is from genome assembly GCA_024280115.1 of Bacteroidota bacterium. Classification (GTDB taxonomy): domain Bacteria; phylum Bacteroidota; class Bacteroidia; order Cytophagales; family Cyclobacteriaceae; genus JAAUQL01. Next base: position 31,801 of record JAJRQT010000185.1, read on the forward strand.
TCTCAAATACATCTGCTCCAAACAACAAATTACCTGTGCAAATCAAAACATCAGATTTTGCCACAATAAAAAAAATATCTACTTTCACCGTATTAACTTCTGAATTCCATCATATCTATTTTCAATATCCTCATGAAAATTTTGCGATTCTTAATCTCCCTTTTCATTACAGTTGCTATTGTAATAGCGCTTAATAAAAAAATTGGATCTATTCCTCCTCTTGGCAAATTTCTGGATCCGGTAAATGGATTTTGGGCCAACGCAGAGTCAGACATTTCCATGCCGGACAATTTCTCTATTGACGGCTTGCAGTCTCCGGTAAAAATATTGTACGATGATATGCTCGTACCTCATGTATTCGCTGAAAATGAAGACGATCTTTTTATGTCTATCGGATACGTACACGCATATCACAGGCTTTGGCAAATGGAGTTTCAAACCCATGCCGCCGCCGGAAGATTGTCAGAGATCGTAGGTGATCTCGCCCTCGATATGGATCGCGGACAAAGGCGAAAAGGCATGGTTTTCGGCGCTGAAAATTTCATTAAATATATGGATCAAAACTCGCTGAATGCTATTAAACAATATGCCAAAGGAGTTAACGCTTTTATTGACCAGCTGTCATACAATACATACCCATTTGAATACAAGTTGCTCGACTATCAACCGGAAACATGGACAATATTAAAATCCGGATTACTCTATAAGTTTATGTCGGACATGCTGAACTCTATGGAGAAAGACCTTGAAAATACAAATTTTCGATCAATCTATGGGAAAGAATTGTTAGATCTCATTTACCCTGATGTTGATAATTACAATGATCCTGTGGTTGACAAGAAAAACTCCTGGGATTTTAAACCAATTACAAAAGAAAATAGTGAAACCTCCATAAATGATTTGGTAGCCATAGACTTGTTGGATCCACCAAATCCTAACAATGGTAGTAACAATTGGGCAGTTGGGCCATCCAAATCTGCAACTGGCAATCCCATTCTTTGCAATGACATGCACCTGAGTTTGTATATGCCCTCTTTGTGGTTCTACAATCAGCTCAACTGCGGTGAAATGAATGTATTTGGTCATAGCTTGCCCGGAATCCCAATGGTCATCACAGGCTTTACGGACTCCATTGCCTGGGGCTTTACCAACGCCCAGAGAGATTTGGTAGATTGGTATAAAATTGAATATGAGGATGAAAACAGAGATAAATATCTACTGGATGGCGAATATATTCCGGCCCTGAAAAAGGTTGAAGAAATAAAAATCAGGAATAGTGAAACTTATTATGACACCGTTGTTTACACAGTTTTTGGACCGGTTACTTATGACAATACTTACAGATCGGAATCACAAAAAAACGGTTATGCAAGAAGATGGATCGATCATGACGCCTCTGATGCTTTTAAAATGTTTTACTCGATCAATCATGCAAAAAATTTCCATGACTACATGGAGGCGCTCGATAACTTTTCTTCACCTGCGCAAAATGTCATTTTTGCATCTGTTCAGGGGGATATTGCCCACAGGGTTCAGGGCAGATATCCACTGAATAATTTTGAGGAAGGTAAATTTCTCAAAGATGGAACCTTATCATCTAATAACTGGACTGAATACATTCCCAATGAGCACAATGCTTTCTGGAAAAATCCAGAAAGGGGTTTTGTCGCCTCTGCCAATCAGCATCCTGCTGATTCAACTTACCCATACTACATCACTGCTTTCTCTTACGAATCCTATCGAAACAGGCGCATCAATGAAGTACTCAGGGCAGATAATGAGGTAACAATTGAAGACTTGAAGAACCTGCATTATGATAATTTTAGCCTTAAAGCATCTGAAAGCTTACCTACTATGATAGAAAAGATGAATGGGCAGAACCTTTCTGCCATAGAAATGGACATTATAGAAAGTCTGAAAAAATGGGATTATTACTTTAACAAAGATTCCAAAGAAGCTGTGTATTATGATATTTGGTTCGAAAAACTTTACTTAAGTATTTGGGATGAAATAATAAAATCGGGAGATGAAAATATTCCGCTAAAATACCCGACAAACAATTCCACCATTAGATTGATGAAGGAATTTCCCAATCACGATTTCTTTGATAATAAGTTAACAGATACAACGGAAACAGTAGAAGACCTAATATTATACGCTTTTAGGGAAATGATGAAAGAAGTGGCGGAGCTAAAAGAGAAAGGAGATTTCACATGGTCATCATATAAATCGACTTTTGTCCTTCATCTATTGAGAATTAAACCTCTTGGATATTACAATATTGAATCGGGTGGAAGCGGTGGAGATGTCGTAAATGCTACGGGGACCAATCACGCCCCAAGCCAGCGGATCATCATAGAATTAGATCCTAAGGGAGTAAAAGCCTGGGGGCACTATCCTGGCGGGCAATCAGGTAATCCAGGCAGTAAATTCTATGATAATATGGTCGAGGCCTGGGCAAAAGGCGATTATTATGATTTACTATTTTTAACTAACCCAGACGAATCGAATACCCGAATAATTTTTTCTCAAACATTAACCTCGAATAAATGACTAGTTTTAAAGTTCTTGTGAAAATTTTACTGACAGCGTTGCTGGCTTACCTTTTCCAGACAATGCTGCCCTGGTGGTCCATAGTTATTGCAAGTTCCACAATAAGTTTTATTATTTCCACAAAAGGATTTTCTTCTTTCGTCGGTGGATTTCTCGGCATTGGAATGCTATGGTTTTTAATGGCAACGATAATTGACATTCAAACTGATTCAATTCTCACAGAAAGAGTGGCGGGGATTTTCTCTCTTCCAAACAACTGGCTGTTAATTCTGATTACATCAATAATTGGTGGACTTGTGGGTGGATTTGGAGCATTGACAGGAAGTTATTTCAGAAGTTGGGTCATGCCAACAGAATAAACTTGTAGGTGGGCATTACAATGCCCACCTACAAATTATTGATTTGTATTATTTATTAATCCACGAACGATAAAACTCATTAAATCCCTTTAGATCGTCCACATTAATCCAATCAGCGCCTTCATCCAACAATTTTTCCCACACTTCTGTCTTGTTCGGGCATCCCCAAAACCTGACTTTTCTACCGACTAAGTGCGCCTTTTCGATAAGTCTTTTCAACTCCGCTTCTTCAGATTCCGGCATCTCTCCTTTGCCATACCATTTAAAATAATTTCTGTAGTTGGTGCTCGCCCGGGGCATCAGGTTTACCGGATAATCTTCGGACCATTGATCAACTGCCCCATCAACATAAAAATACCTTGTTTGTTCCTTTTCAATGATGTCAATTGGTGGGCCTCCGGTGAGCAAAACTTTTATGGGGCCCCAAATCACTTCCTCACCCCGATGCCATTCGATAATGTCCAGATACTTTTCAAATAAGCTTCTAAGTGCATAATAGGTGACTTCTTTGTCAGATTTTAAATCCACCATAAGCACCAGCTGAGTGCTGTCATTTTTAAAAACAGTTCCACCATTTTGCTCAATGATCGATCTCAAAGGATTGAGATACAATTCCTCAATGGCGGGTTTTTCATTTAATTTTTTGTCATCGTGCGTAACGACCAATCGATTATCCTGCAGAAAAACATCAACTTCAATGCTTGTGTATCCATATTTTAATGCATCATATAAAGGCTGCTCCCTGGTATAATCATTATGGGAATGACCACTATGCAGAATTATAAAATCCTGGGCTATCATGTAGGTATAATTAAGCGATATGAATCCGGCAATAAGTAAAAAAATAATTGGACTAGTTTTCATGAGGTATAAATTGTGATGGATATAAAACTTCTATTATTATTGGATTTAACAATTTGTATATGGATAATCGCCTTTTTAAGAATCATGACATCTATCAATTTCCAATATAGATCGAAATATTTCCAACTTTGTTAAAATTAAAACAATATAATTTCATCTATTCCATTTTCGCAAGTACTTTTAGCTATAGTATTTCAATGTCGTTTAGTTAAGGAGATTATTGACTTACCTCTCCCCTCCTGATCCGGCGGACAGGCCTTCACCCTCTCCAGAGAGGGATAATAGGAGCTTTACTAAACGACATTGTATTTTATTTACTAAAAGACACTTAAAACACCATAATAATGAATAAGACTAATTCAATAATTTATTTTTTGTTGATATTTTCAGCAATAATCACAGGTTGTTCAACAGACAAGGAAAAACCTAAAAAGCCAAACATCATTTACATTCTGGCCGATGATCTGGGCTACTCAGAATTAGGATGTTACGGCCAGGAAAAGATCGAAACTCCGCATATAGACCGCCTCGCTGAAACAGGGATGAAATTTACCCAACATTACGCCGGAGCGCCGGTATGTGCTCCTTCAAGATGTGTATTGCTTACCGGAAAGCACAGTGGTCACGCCGTAGTAAGAGGAAATGATGAATGGGCATCTCGAGGAAAGGTGTGGGACTATGTTGCTATGATTAAGGATTCAACACTCGAAGGACAAAGACCAATGCCAGAGGGAACAGTAACAATAGGCTCTCTGTTGCAGGAAGCTGGATATAAAACAGCTATTGTCGGGAAATGGGGATTGGGAGCTCCACATACTTTAGGAATCCCCAATAAGCAGGGCTTTGATTTTTTTTATGGATACAATTGTCAGCGGCAGGCACACACCTATTATCCTGTTCATTTATATAAAAATGAAAACCGGGTTTACCTCAATAATGACACCATTCCTCCAAATACAAAATTAGATGAAGGCGCTGATCCACTCCTCGAGGCATCCTACGCCAAATACAATCTCAATGACTATTCCCCCGATTTAATGTTTGATGAAATCACCCAATTTGTCAATGACAATAAGGAAAATCCATTCTTTCTCTATTGGGCAACACCAATACCTCATAACCCATTGCAGGTGCCCAAAGAATGGGTCGATAAATATGTGGCAAAATTTAGCGATGAAAAACCATATTTGGGAGAAAGGGGATATTTCCCTCACAGATATCCTCATGCAGCTTATGCGGGAATGGTCTCCTATCTAGATGACCAGGTAGGGAAATTGGTTCAGCAACTTATGCAATTGGGTCTTTATGAGAATACGCTGATCATCTTCACATCAGATAATGGACCTACCTATAGTGGAGGAGCAGATTCCCCCTGGTTCGATAGCGCCAAACCTTTTAAAAATGAACGGGGATGGGCCAAAGGATATACGCATGAAGGAGGAATCAGAATTCCTATGATCGCATCCTGGCCGGGAAAAATTGCTGAGGGGAGCCAATCAGATCATATTTCTGCTTTTTGGGATGTGCTCCCTACGCTTTGTGATGTTGCAGGTTATTCAACGTCTTATCAATCTGACGGGATCAGTTTTTTACCAACGCTGATCAATTCCAAAATGCAGGAAGAGCATGAATTTCTCTATTGGGAGTTTCCGTCGTATCAGGGACAGCAAGCAGTTAGAATGGGTAAATGGAAAGGTCTGAGGTTGAATATTTTTAAAGGCAATATGGATATAGCGCTATTTGATCTTGAAAATGATCCCCGTGAGCAGAATGATATCGCAGCTCAACATCCTGAAATCGTGAAGAAAATAGAAGAAATTATGGTTGAACAGCACACTACTCCGGAAATCGACCGTTTTAAAATGAAAGAGCTTGGAGATATCTAATTGGGAAGCATGCAGAAGTCAATTGAGATTGAAGGAAGATTGATAATCAATCGTCTCAATACATTCACCCTTTTCTCATTCACTCTTCTATACCTTTAAACAGGGTATCCGCAACCCGTAATTGATTTAAATAACATGTCGATATTGGCCATACTGAAGTTATCTATTTTAAAACCTATTAATGAAATATTTGTTTACTCAACATGATGAATTGGAATGATGTAATCAGCTATGCAAATAATGGCAGTCCTGCCCCGGAAAAGGAAATAAGAAAATCTGAAAAGGAATGGAGGGATCAATTAACCCCCGAACAATTTAGAATTACCAGGAAAAAGGGAACTGAAGTGGCCTTCTCTGGGGAGCTATGCCATGTTCATGAAGAAGGGAAATACAAATGTGTTTGTTGCGACACACCTTTATTCGATTCATCAATAAAATTTGACTCTTCTTCGGGATGGCCAAGTTTTACTGAACCCATTGTGAAAAATGCCATTAAATACAAAAAAGATGTTTCTCTTGGCATGACCCGGGTAGAAGCGATGTGTAATACCTGCGAAGCGCATCTTGGTCATGTTTTCCCCGACGGACCAAAGCCTGGCGGTTTGCGATTTTGTATTAATTCTGAGTCTATAAAACTGCTTAAAAACTAGTGTAGATAAGACTACTATTCAGCCCTGGATCATCACTTTTCCAAGGCCTCATAAATGATCTCCTGGATATTTGTTCTAATATTAAGCTCATACAGTTTCCTGTTTTCCCTGGTAGGATAAACCCTGTTTGAAAGAAAAATATATACAATATTATATTCCGGATCCGCCCAAGCAAAAGTCCCTGTAAATCCAGAGTGGCCAAAGCTTGATTGACTTACGGATTTAGCTGTATTTCCATTTTCGTGGGGTTCGGGGAGCGGCCTGTCAAAACCAAGTCCTCTCCTATTATCATTCTCAGGATATTGACACCTGGAAAATTCTTTGATTGTTTCTTCCTTTAAATATTCCTTCCCTCCAAACTTTCCGTAATTGCAATACATTTGAAAAAGCTTTGCAAGATCATTTGCATCTGCAAAAAGCCCTGCATTGGAAGAAACTCCCCCCATCATGGCAGCGCCTTCATCGTGAACTTTTCCATGAATAAGCTGCTTTCTGAAAAGCGAGTCATACTCTGTTGGAACAATCCTTTCACTGTCAAATTTTTTCGTGGGATTATAAGTTAAAGTTGTTGCTCCCAGCGGTTTATAAAAATTATTATAAATATAGTCTGTATATTGTTCACCGGTAATTGATTCAATTATATCCGGAAATAAATAGAACGTAAGACCTGAATATTTATATTTCTTTTCTCCTAATTTTGTTTTTTTTATCTGTTTGTAAATTTTCTTTTTGTAGTCTTTATGTATAAATAATCCATTAGAAATTTCGTATGGATAATCAGCAGATTGTGTAATGCTTATTGTCTTCCTTCGATACTTTCCGCTTTTCTTTATGGCAGTTTTCCAGTAAACTATATATGGCTTAATCCCCGATTGATGGGCCAAAATTTCACGAAAAGTCAACTCTTTTTTATTACTCCTTTTAAAATATTTTAAATAAGTCCCTAATGTGGCATCAAGATCAAACCTGCCTTCTTCATAGAGTTTCATCAAGCCGGGAAGCGCCCCGGAGACCTTGGTTACCGAAGCCAAATCGTATAAGTCACTGTCAGTCACCTTGTGTAAACTGTCATAGGTATGATACCCAAATGATTTCTTATAAACCACCTTATTGTCTTTTGCAATTAACACCTGGCATCCCGGGGCTGCCTTTATGTGTATGGCATAACTTGCAACAGAATCGATTTTGTTTAATATTCGACTATTCAAACCTGCTTCCTCAGGTAGTAAATAACTGAACCTTCCCAATCCCCTCACCGGTATTCCATATCCTTTTTTATGAATTTCATCAATGTCCTGAGGTAACACACCAGCGGCGTCAATACCTCCAAATATTAATTGGGCTGCCAGTGCGTTCGTCAGTTGATTATCCTCATAAGCGAGGACCAGAACCGGAGCATTTAGTATTCCACTTGCATTGTGCAATAAGGCTGGATCGCCGAAAAAAGTAATCATCCCTTTCCCCGAATTATTGAGCCAGTTCATAAAGGTTGTAAATTCAGCCTCTCCATCTACATTTCCTTGTAAAAAATCAGATTCATATAATCCGGCAATAATAATATCATAGGAATTCAGTTTTGACCACAGTTCAGAGTAAGTGTTTTCAGAATTATTGTAATCGGTATAATATTGATCTACTCGCGTATAATGATTCAAGTAATCTTCAAAAATAAGGTTGCTGTCTTTTCCAATGGTGAGGCAGGCTATTTTCTTATTCTCCAACTGACTTATGGGAAGCAGACCAATATTATTCTTTAAAACAGTCAGCGAGGCGCTTGCCAATTCATGCTTGAGCAGCTTGCTTTCAATGGAGTTAAGTTCATCTTTTAGATTGGAAATGTTTACTTTCTCAACATTATCCAATCCGGCCCAATACTTTAGGGCGAGAATCTTCCGGCAATTTTCGTTTAGCTGATTCATGAGGGTTTGATCATTTATGATTGCTTTATGAATGGATCGATGAATTTCAAGGACACTGTCTGAATCAATCACCATCATCATTGGTTGATCTGAATCCAACATTATATTCAAATTAAAATCTTTTGCCTGATAGAATTTCACAAATCCCAATGGCAACACCTTCTGATTTACAAACCCCTGGTTAATTTCCGACAACCGCCAGGATTCCTGTGAAGCTTGCAATAGTAAACCTTCCTTTTCAGAAATCAATCCATTAATCCCAAGGAGATTACATTGTTTTGCGATGGCCAGACCGGTCTCATATAGCAGGTGGGGTTCAGAAATAGCCGCGAGGGTTGTGGGAGTGGCAAAACTAAATACATCATCCAATTGCAAGCCGTACGCGTCATTTAAATATGAAAAAACGAATGCCGGTACAACCAAATCATTTTCCAGGGAATTAACCATCTGTCTATGATTTACCGGATCTTTTGTTGCTAATATTATGCCTCCATAATCAATAGAATCCACGGAATTTTCATAGTTATTTAGTATAAATACTTGACTTATGCGATCAGCAATGGAAAGTGATTTATAAACAGAATCCACCCAAGGGTGAGAAATAAATTTATTTATGTCAATATCCTGGCATTGTGACTGGGTAGAAACAGATTGAAGTAAAATGGATATAAATACAATTGGCAGTAGTTTCTTTAATCGCATCGAGTTCGTGTTTCCGGCAATATAAATATTTGATAGGAACTTGGGAAGTTTTTCACAAATAAGAACCATCAAGATTTTTACACGGACAATACAATTGTTTTTACTTTTAATATCTTTGAGGTTTCACAAATTTCTGGCCTTTGAATCATCATGAAGGAACATTTAAAATAGGGATAGAAGCGGCTGTGTCATTGATGTTGATGGCGGCTGTGCCAGTATTTATCAAATTCACGGGTGCTAATACTTTTACGATTGGATTTTTCAGGTTGGGAATTGCCACCGGGCTATTTTTGATTTTTTTAAAACCATTTAAAACAGATAGACCTCTCAATAAATCCATGATATTTCCATTAATATCGATAGGACTATTATTTGCACTTCACTGGCTCACATATTTTTTGAGTATTAAAAAAGCCACCGCATCAATAGGTATTTTGGGTATGTCAACCTATGGGATTCATTTGATATTTTTAGGATGGATAATCAGAAAAAACCGGCCTGGAATATTTGATATTCTAGCCCTTATAGTGGCAATTATTGGAATGTATTTTATCATTCCGGAGTTTTCACTTTCCAATGATCATACACTTGGTATAATATTGGGTACGGTCAGTGGATTTTGTTTTGCACTTTTGCCAATTCTTCATCAACAATTCCATTTTATACCGGAGAGATTGCGCATTTTTGGGCAATTCTTCTTTGCACTGGTGATTTTTACATTCTTATTCCCGCTAACAAACTGGGAACTAAATTTTACAGATTGGTGGTCTCTATTATATCTGGCCGTATTTGGGACTTTTATCGCCCACACGCTTTGGGTGAGGGTCACAACAAAAATTTCAACAACAATCACAAGTATTATTTTTTACCTGCTCATTCCTATGACAATGGTGTTGAGTTATTTTTGGATTGACGAGCTGATGACATTGCCAAAAATTGCGGGGGCAATCCTTATCATATCAGGGAATTTGTTGAGTGTCTATGGGAAATTAAGAAAAAGCGATTAATTCAATAATTATGTATTGAAGCTTCCTCAGAAAATAGATGTGCGAAATGAAACCACCCCAGTTGGATGAATTGGATTATATTTTCTAAAAGTCTAATCCCTGGATTCACTTATAGATTTTAAAATGTTAAGGCCAGCCCCAAAATCTTTATCCATATTCTTTTCAAAATTCATAAATAGCTTCATAATATTCATTGGATAAGGCATTTGGCTTTTAAACCCCCATGTGACAGTTGTTGCTTCATTGTCTTCAGATAATTTCACATAGGCATCTGCTATGCTTTTAAAGGGTTTTATAAACTCTAGCTTTGTTTCCAGCAAGCTTGGTTCTTCTACATTTATAATAGTCTGGCTACCTTCTCCAACATTTTTAACATCACTTTTCCACGATTGCTTGGCCCCCGGTGTGCCGTCAACGCCAGTTAATGTTCTTTGCATATTCGGATCCCTTTCATTCCAAGGGCTCCATTTGTCCATTGCCGAAAGACTGCTTACATTTTTCCAGACCTGATCGATTGGCGCTTTGATATAAATGGATTTTTCATAATTCATATCTTTTGAAACAAATAAGGCAACAATAAGGGGGATTAATACGATGGCAACGATTATATAAATTGCAGTCATGGCGGTATTAGGTTTTAGTTAAACAATTGGTCAATTCCGAAGATATTTATTATAGTCCAATATTGCAAACTGATTATTAAAACGCAGGAAGGAATTTATACCGTGAATAATCAAATACTTCAGATTTTTTCATGGTTATTTTTAAATATCAATGTGATTTAACTTTAATGTTTGCTTTAACAAAAAGTAGAGGGTAATCAACTTTTTTAAGGTTTCGAATGATGGAAATAGAATTACAGCTGACAAAAATTATTAGAACTATTATAAAATTTTACTTTATCTTTGCGGGAATTTTGAAAACCAAATTTGAGTGAAATGCCATTATATGATTACGGATGCAAATCTTGTGGAAAGGAAAAAGAAGTTCAGCATCCAATAAGTGAGATAGGGAAAATTAAGGTTATCTGTGATGTTTGCGGACAACCAATGAAAAAACTATTGTCAGCGCCAACATTATTAGGATTTGATGATGTTGGAAGGAGCATAAGTAAAAAAGACGCTTCAACAAAATCAGAAAAGAAAAGCACAAAAAAATCCGAAAGTAAGAAAATTGAAAAAAAAGATGCTGCCTAATATCTGACGCTCAATAACTGAATTAAGTATTTCTTTTATCATAGTATCAAAGCATAACCAAATCTTTGCCGGAAGAAAAAGAATATTTTTTGAAAATGAAATGTGTCTGAAGTACACATTTAGTGATCGGGAATTATTTTAATATAAAAATAACGCTTGCATAATATAGCGCCTTATCTTCTCCGATTCCAATAAGAATTAGTTTGGTAGGCAATTCCCATTTATAAATATTATTTACTTTTTCTTCATCCAATTCTAAAAAATTAGGATAATCTTTTAATGCCGTTGGAGCACCATTTTTTTCTGATAAGATCTCTTTTAATTGTATTATCTGGTTCTTTATCGAAGCATCAATTGCCATTGCATCTTCCTGGTTTCCAGACATTTCAATTTTATCGAGTCTCTTTTCTGCATTATAGTGAAGTCTTATTTTATATTCATAATCAGATATTTTAATAATACGATTGGATGATAGTCTGGCGTCAGTCTCCGGCATACCCAAATAGAGATTTTCAATATCAAATTCTGTGGTAATATTATTTAGAGATTCAGGTTCTGATGACGCTGTCACTGTTTCTGATGGCATCGTTATTTTTTCTGTTGGCATCGTGACTAACACCAGATTTTTATACTCCTTGCGATTGGATGTATCTAATACTGAGTTTATTTGAATGTAACCTTCAAATATTCCATTCGGATAGTATTCATCTTTGCCGAAAAAATTTGACACTTTAAAGAACTCTGCATATTTACCCTTATAATTTACCCAGGTTTCTTCCTTTAATTTCAGTAATTCAACTTTGTCATCTTTATAGCTATCATAAACTGTTGTATTAGATCTTATTAGCAACACTGACTGTGCTGTAGCTTGCCACTGTATAAACTGAAAAATTGAATAAATCAATGTTAGCCGAATAACAGAAGGATGAGCTTTGATCATTTCTCTAAAATTGGTTAAGGCAATAAAAATAGTCGGAAATTTGCCAGAGAGCTATTTTAACACTAACTTCAAAATTAATAATTATTTTTAGAAATAATTGCATTTATTTAATTTTAATCAAACAATATTCAATTCAAATCATTATATCTTTAAATTTTGCATAAAGAATTCCTTGAATGAAACTATAAAGTTCGGTTTTCTATTGGTCTTTTGAAATTGAATTGATATTGATCGCTTTTTTTTATTAAGGTACATAGTTTTTATATTTGTACCAGTTGCTAAAACAAAATTAATTAAAATTATAATCATGAAATATCTTATTTCATTATCTATATACTTGCTCTTCGCAACACCCGCATTCGCACAGTTTGATTTCTTTAATAAGCCACCGACCATTGATAAAATCAAAGATTTCACAACATTTGAAAATTCAGGCGCTCAAAAAATTGTGCTGACAGGGATAGGTCCTGGAAGGGGGGAAAGTAACCAAACTGTAACAATTAAGGCATTTTCTAATAACCTGAATTTAATTAATCATCCAAAAATAGAGTATGACCAGAGTACAACAGCAGTTTTAATCTTTACAGCCAAAACAAACAATAGTGGGAAAGCTACTATTACTGTAGAGCTGGACGATGGTCAGAATTGGAATAATACAACTGAAACTTCGTTTGACATCATAGTTAAGCCCATAAATAGCCCACCATCATTTAAACTGAGTACAAATGTGGTAAATGTTGATGAGGGCAAGGGAAAAGTAAAAATTAAAAAATTTGCCACACAAATTGAAGATGGCGACCCTGACAAGAAGCAAAATCTTGCATTTATAATTACATTAAAAAAATCTGATAATAGTTTGACCTTCAAGTCGTCTCCAAAGATTGATGTGAGAAATGGAGATCTCAGTTTTGAAGCAAATATAAACAGTTTTGGAAAAGCTACTTTTTCGGTCATTCTGAAGGACGATGGTGGAACTGAAAATGGAGGAAACGATACGAGCACATCATCTGATTTTACTATATCAGTAAAAAATATCAACGATCCCCCAACGTTGGCTGACATTAACCCGGTTACATTAAATGAAGATCCCGGTGAAAAATCAGTTGGCTTAAAGGGTATTTCATCAGGAGCTAATGAATCTCAAAAATTGACTATAAAAGCTGTTTCTGATAATCCAAATCTTATTACTAATATTAAAATTGCATATACACAAGGTAAGACAACAGCAACACTGAAATTCACTCCAAAATTGAATCTATTTGGGAGTGCTGTAATTACTGTAACGGTTAATGATGGCCAGTCAAAAGACAACATTATTTCCAAAGAATTATCTGTCACCGTAAACCCTGTTGCAGATACCCCAAAGGTCACCAATGCGATTGTAAAGAATGGCAAACAGACGACGTCAGGATTGGTAATTAGCAGGAATACTGCCGATGGTGATGAAGTTACTCATTTCAAAATCACCAGTATTGCAAATGGAAAATTATATTTTAATGATGGTAAAACTCAAATCGTAAACAATAAATTCATCACCATCAAACAAGGAAATACAGGTCTTAAGTTTACTCCAAAAACAGGCCCTCCAGTCAATGGAAGTTTTAAAATTCAAGCGGCCACAGGCGCTAAAGATAGTAATTTGGGTGGCGGAATTATTACAGCAAAAATAACCATAGATAATTCACCACCAGTTATTACTTCAAATCCAGTTGTTACCGGTGAAGTGGCAAAATTATACACCTATAATATCAAAGCTACCGATCCAAATGCACTGGATAAACTGACATTTAGTTTCGTAATTCCTAATGCGATTAAACCCTGGCTTAAATCCACTGACAACAAAAATGGAACTGCAAAGATATTTGGCACACCCCCTTCGGGAACAGATGGCCTTTATAAAATTAGTATTAAAGTAAAAGACCAACTTGGCAAATCAGCTCAACAAACATATAATCTTAGAGTCAATAAAAAGAATCAGAAACCGGTATTAACCCCACTTTCTTTTAATATTCAGGAAGATGATTCAGTATTTTTCTCATTTGAGGATTTTGATGCCCACTACACAGATCCGGAAGGTGATGCCATGAAATTTATAAAAATTGCCAGCCTTCCGCAATATGGCACGCTAAGATTAGATAGCATGACACTAAACCAAAATGATCTAGTAGAAATTGAAAAAATCGACCAGTTTAAATATATCCCAGATCCAAATTACTTCGGATTGGATATTTTTGATTGGAATGCTTCGGATGGAAACAATTTTGCACAGGTACCCAAGAGAGTAAGTGTTACAATAGCTTCCGTAAATGATTTACCAGAAATCCGTGATTTTGAACTTAACCCTTTTGTCTTTGAATTTGGTGATATTGGGGTATCACTAACAGATTCAGGAAGAGTCATAGATGTTGATGGAGATAAGTTAGAAATGGTTACAGTTTCCATTGCTGAAAACTACATCAATGGTGAAGATTCATTGTATTTTCAATATGTTAATGGTCTAACTTATGATTGGGCTGATTCTGCCGGGATATTAACCATTCGCGGTATTGAACCCCCATCTGTTTACCAGGAGGCGATAAGGTCTTTGCAATATATCAATCTCAACAGATTATCACCAACTGGCAGTTATCGTAAAATAGACATTGTCTTGCACGATCCGGATACATTTAGTTTACCATATTCCCGTCTTATCAATTTTGAAAACACCTTCGTGGATTTGGATATTCCAAATGGATTCACTCCCAATGATGATGGTGTAAATGACACTTGGAATATAAAAAATTTAGATAGGTATGAAGATTTTCATATTGCTGTTTTTTCCAGAACCGGTCAGGAGATATATAAATCCGATAATTATTATTTAAACGAATGGGATGGTAGTTATAATGGAGAACCAGTACCAACAGGAACTTACTATTACTTAATTACCCTGAATAAATTTCAAAAAGTTTTCAAAGGGGCATTATTTGTCATGAAATAAAATGATATTGATACAATGGTCCTATATCAGCAATTGTAATTGATTTTCAATAACCCTCTTACCATTTCCTGTAATCAATTACTTTAATCCTTTTATATGATCATCAATCTTTTTATAAAAATATTCTCCACAGAAACGCGATAGAAGCCGTAATAACAACACCTAAAACAATTGGTAGGAATGTTGACACAAGCGTCCATTTAACACTTTTAGTTTCTTTAAAGATCGTAAAGATGGTTGTACTGCAAGGATTGTGAATCAAGCTGAAGAGCATTAAGTTGATGGCTGTCAAAAGCGTCCACCCTCCACTTTTTAAAATTGATCCCAAAGATTCCGCTGAGTCTGTTTCAAATATAACTCCAGCTCCTTCATTAATACCATTTACACCGGTCATCAGCACAATTAACATCAGCACCGTTGGAATTACAATCTCATTAGCAGGAATCGCTACGATATAAGCAACCAGAATAATTCCATTCAATCCCAAAAACCAGCCTAACGGATCGAGAAAATTAACCATGTGGGCGGCAATTGGTTCCCCTCCAATATTAATATTGGAAATTAACCATATAATCGCACCAGCCGGAAGGGCAAATACAACTGCTCTCCACAAAACAAACATCGTCCGGTCGATCATTGAAGTATAAATGGTTTGCCAAAATTTAGGCACCCTGTACGGTGGTAATTCCAGACTGAAAACTGAAGGTTGCCCCTTTAAGACTGTATTTGATAACCCCCAGGAAATTACGAATGTCAAAAATACTCCTAAAAGCGCAACTCCGACAACTGCCATTGCAGAAACAAATCCTGCCAGATGCGCGGGTACCAAAGCTCCAATAAAAATAGTAGCAACCAATATTTGGGTAGGCCAGCGCCCATTACAAATGGCAAAATTATTAGTTATAATCGCAATTAACCGTTCGCGTGGTGAATCTATAATTCTTGTCGCCACCACTCCAGCAGCATTGCATCCAAATCCCATCATCATGGTCATCACCTGCTTTCCATGTGCACCGGCTTTTTTGAATAAATTATCCATATTAAAAGCCACTCTGGGCAAATACCCAAAATCCTCCAGAAGGGTAAATAATGGAAAGAAAATTGCCATTGGTGGTAGCATTACGCTGATGACCCAGGCAGTAGCGAGATACATTCCATCAATTAGAAAACCACTCAACCACCATGGAAAATTTAAGATTTCTGCCAGATTCTTTAGAAAAGGATGAACATTTCCAACCAGCATATCAAAAAGAAAAGCAGATGGTTTATTTGCTCCCGCAATAGTCAGCCAAAACATGAGGGCAAACAACAGGAACATTACAGGGTAGCCAAAAAACGGACTGATAAAAATCCTGTCTAAGAAAAGATCGAGATTGAATTTTTGTTTTTCACCAAGCTTGATGATTGATTTCTGTGAAAGTTTACCTGCTTCCTTAAAAATTCCCTCTACTAATTTATCGTGAAAGTCTGGAATTAATTGGCTTTTAAACTTTTCAGCACTCTGAATTACCTTTTCAGCTTTTGAATATAAACTTTCACCTGTATCTATCTGGTTTTCGCCATTAGAATACAAATGCTCCAATTCACCCTTCCTTAAAGCTCCCATTAAATTTTGATCACCATCAAGGAGCCTGGTTGCCAGCCATTTAGAATTTGGCATATCGGGGTATTCTTTTTTTATGGTTTGATTAAGGGAGTTGACCGGTTGCTCAATTTCAGGTGGTAATTCCAGAACAGATCGCGCTTTAATCGGGTCAGCTGAAATGGCAATTTTCTCGATATTTATAAGCAAATCATAAATTCCTGTCTGGCTTCTTGCGGCCGTCAATACAACTGGTACGCCTAAATCCCTGGACAATACTTTAGAATCAATCCGAATCCCCTTCTTTTCTGCTTCATCAATTAAATTGACACAGACAATCGCCCGAGATGAAATCTCTAACATTTGTAATACAAGGTTAAGATTGCGCTCTAAGCGGGTGGCATCAACTACGATAATAGTTACATCGGGTTTGCCGAAAAGAACAAAATTTCGTGCAATTTCTTCCTCCATGCTGGAGGATATAAGAGAATAAGTACCCGGTAAATCAACAACTTTATACTTTTTTTCATGAAAGGAATAGCTCCCTTCAGATCTCGCGACTGTCTTACCTGTCCAGTTGCCTGTATGTTGTTTTAAGCCGGTAAGTGCATTAAAAAGTGTGCTTTTCCCCGTATTAGGATTCCCGGCCAACGCAATAATGAAATTAGCATCTTCTGCATTAATGCCTAATTTTTGAAGATTGAGTTTATCATGAACAGGACAGTCTGCGCAATTCTTATGCACTGATTTGAACTTGATAGAAGACATGTCTTTCTGCGATTACGCAGGGGAAATTTGAATTTTGGAGGCTTGGATTCTCCGCAAAGCAATTAATCCTCCTTTAATTCTGTATGCTGTAGGGTCTCTGAATGGGCTGCGTATTTCCACTTCTACCAGTGAACCGGGAACAAAGCCTAAATCCATAAGTCTTTGCCTTTCAATTCCCTGGCAGTCCGGAGATATTTTTTTCACAAATGCTTTCTGTCCTGGAATTAATTCAGACAGTATGACTTTTGATTCACTTATTATTTCTTTCCCTTTCTTTTTAAATATCTCAAACATTGTTTTAAAGTCGTTAAAACTAATCGTCTATTATATTACAAATTTAAACTTTGATATAACAAATCCAAAAATATTGTTAATATAAAAATATTTTTAGGTTCATCTAAATATTATAACGATATATACCTGGAAAAAGTTCCACGCATTAAAAAATAGTATGCTTTTTGTGAATACTATTCGAAAGGTACTGTGTTTATTTAATACAGAAGAAGAAGCACCTACAATTGTAATTCCAAAGAGGACAATTTATTGGAGGACAATAAAAAAACCGTTCCGCTTTAGCCAAAACAGGTCGGTCACTTAATGATTTCTGAACCGTATTGGTTTAGTTAATTTATTATGCTTGTTCTGCTTGATTTACCACTAGCATCAAAAGCCTTCATCCTCACCTGACCACTTACATCAACGGGGCCATCATATTTTATTGAATTTACATTGGGTTCTGAGCCATCTGTTGTATATCTGAGCTCAAGACCAGGAAATTCAATGTTTGCAATCAATTTACCATTTTCAATGATAGCCCCAGGCAAAGGAATACGATAATTATAACCACCATTCAGGTAACTTAACCGTTGTAATTCTTTTTGAGCCAGGGTATTAGCAAATGTATTCCAACGAGAATTTATCACTTTTTCTCTATTACTTTTATCTTCACAGTGAAAAAACTATGGACAATGACGAGAATTTGATCGTATATAAATCTGAATATAATTACCTCTAAACAGGGTAATTTTTTATTTAAAAAATAATGGTAATGGGGCTTAAATAATAATCGCAAGGCTTGCCAATGATCCTGAAACTACCAATCCTCTACTGGAAGCTTTGGATTCGTTGAGTTCAAACCTAATTCTACCATCTTTTTCTACAAAGTTTATCACAGACCCTTTTTTTGCCATCCCGGGAGTGTCGGTTATGATAAGTATTGGTTTTGAAGAGGTCCCTACATCAATTTCAATGAGATTTGAAATTGTATTCTCTGAAATAAACAAAATATTACAATCATCGATCTCTTCAATTGAATCATATTTCTTTACTACAATAATTGACCCGCTACCAGTTTTCTTTTTTGAAGCAACCATGGAATTCAAGGAATTGATTATGTTGGAATTACCATAAACACCGATCACAAAATTTCCTTCGTTATAAGTTTCCGGCCACTTAATATATTTGGTGAAGTTGTAAATAAATAAACTTTGGAATTTTTCCTTCTGTGCATGACTTGTCTCAAAGACTGCCATCAATAAAAAAAATAAAAGGAGTATCCTCTTCATAATTAAACTAAATTTTCTTTGTCATATTAACCTACGAGTTTTTCCTGACAAGAAGGCTTAAATTAGTATTTTCCTATTTATTCATTGATTAATGCAATTGTAACCGGCGGCATGTAATATATTTATCAAAAAGTGATTATTTTGTATCTCCTTTTTTTGATATAACCCTCCCACTAAATTGCCTTCAGACCGAACCAGCATCCATTTACAATCTTTGCATTTGAACAGGATGAATATTTTAAGGTTCATTACATTATAGGTTTAATAAATTTGTTGAAATAAGATTAATCACAAACCCGGATTCCTCATGGTAAAAATTTTTTTAAAACAATTTGATGAATATAAGTTTTCTGGCTTTGGTACAAAGACCGACCATCAACCAGAAAGGCTAATCAACAGCGATGGATCGGTAAATGTCGAAAAAAAGGGATTAGGTTTTTTCGATCACTTCAGTGTGTTTCATTTTCTTGTTTCAACCAATTGGTTTACTTTTAATTTACTTGTAATAGCTTCCTATATTTCAATAAATATTCTATTTGGTATCATTTACTGGTCAATTGGAATAGATGAAATTGGAGTCAGGCATGAAACGGAATTGGAAGATTTTTTTGAATCCATCTACTTTAGTGCCCAAACATTTTCCACTGTTGGATACGGGAGAGCAAACCCAGGTAGTCATCTGGCAAATTTTGTTGCCTTTTCAGAAATGCTGTCCGGAATGATGTACCTCGCACTTGCTGCGGGCCTATTATTTTGCAAGATTTTCGAGGCCTGTTGCCAAAATAGTTTATGGAAAAAAAGCACTAATTGCTCCATACAGGGATGGAAAAGGGTTTATGTTCAGATTGTCAAATGCAAAAACAAATCTATTACTTGAGGTAAGTGTAAAATTACTCCTTGTAATGAACATTGAAGAGGATGGAAAAGAAGTTAGAAAATTCTACAATTTATCATTGGAAATGTCAAAGATTAATATGCTCGCTTTAAGTTGGACAGTTGTTCATCCTATAGATAAAAACAGTCCATTATTTGAAATTGACAAGGAAACCCTCGATAAATCTAAGGCAGAATTTATGGTATTAATGAACGGAATCAACAATACACTTTCACAAAATGTTCACTCGAGAACTTCTTATAAGCATTACGATGTAGAATGGGGTGCGAAATTCTCACCGATCTTTAAATATCATAAGGGCAAAGCAGTTATAGCTGTTGATAAAATCGGATCTTTTGAAAAGGTGAACTCTTTATAGTTTTGGTAAATTATTCCGGCCACTCTTCGTTCTGTTTTGGCTTCTTAAAGTCAATGCACTTGTCTTCAAGACACAACATCCAGTAGGAGGATTAAACACAATTTCATTGTATTGGCAGATTGAAATTTTTTTCAAGGAATATACACATAAAATAAGTTCCCAACTTTTTCTTTCTTTATGTATAGAAAAAGCTACTCGTATCTCAATGCATCAATGGGATCCAACTTAGAGGCTTTGTAAGCTGGGTAATAACCTGAAATGAGCCCAACAATTAGACAAACCACAAAACCCATAATAACCCACTCCCACGGTGCTACAAAGTTTCCTGATTTAATAATATTTGCAATTACATTCCCAATACTCAATCCAATAATTACCCCAGCAATTCCACCCATTAAACATATAAGAACCGCTTCTATAAGAAATTGAAGTCTTATCTTAATGGGCGTAGCGCCAATAGCTTTCCTCACTCCTATTTCACGTGTTCTCTCGGTCACCGAAACCAGCATAATATTGATCAAGCCAATTGATGCTCCGATAAGGGTAATTAATCCGATGGAAAATCCGCCAATTCTCAGGTAACCGGTCAACTGATCTAATTCTTCCGCCAGCGTTTTATTTAACTTTATATCAAACGACTCCTCTTCCCCAATAGGATCTCTTCGTATTTTCCTCATCAAGCTGGTCGCCTCGCCAATGGAATGATTCATTTTTGTCGGATCATTTACATTTACTGTTATCTGGTAATCTAAATACCCTCTACGGGAAATTCTAATAGCATTTTTAAAAGGCACAAAAACTGTTCTATCCGAATAAGTATTCCCTCCAAAACCTCCCTTTTTTTCCAAAACTCCAATCACAACAAATTTGTTACCGTAAAATGATATTTTTTTATTTATAGGATCTTCATTTTCAAAAAGATTATTAACTACCTCATTACCTATAATTACATAGTTTACTCCTTTTTGTATATCAAGTGAGGTGAAATTACGACCATTACTGATATTGTAATTTCGAATAATCATATAATTCTCATCCACACCTCTGATCGTAAAATTTGGAGTTGTCTTCTTAGATAATCTCTTGATCTCGGCCCCGCCTGATACGTATAAATGTAGCGTTGCCATACCCTCCGAGAATCTTTCTTTAAATTCCAATACCTCATCTTTTTGCAATAGTGGATATTTTTTTTGCTCTTTCCCCTCCTGAACAGTTCTATCAGGTCTTTTTCTTGATATATCGAAAGAATTTGCACCTAAACTTGAAAAGCTGGTGTCAATTGATGCCTTAATGCCATCAATAGCAGTCAGGATACCTACCAATGAAGTAATTCCTATGGCTATGATGGAAGCGGTAAGAATCGTTCTCAGTAAATTTGACTTAATAGATTTAATACCTTCTCTTATATTTTCTTTTAAATTCATAATTTTGAATCTGATGCCTATGTCATTAAATTTTCAATCATATTTAGGCTTTCAAATGAATTATTATAATGTAAATCTATAATAAGGTAGGTGTTTCTTTAACAATTATTATTTTAGATTCGTTATAAGTACATCATCGGTCGAAAAGGTTTTTAAAATGCGATTACGAATTATCTTGCTCATTCCAATATTGGCGCTTTGCTCAATTTTAGTAAAAGCTAATACTATTTTCATCTCAATGGATGAAGCCCAGGCAAATCATCTAAAGGCATATGGAATTGCCTATTGGGTGATTGAACAAGGGGTTGAGGTTGACTGGCTGCTCAACTATAAAGGTGGTAGTTTTATGATTAATTATTTTCAAAAAATCGAAAATGAGTTGATCATTCGGGGCGTTAGCTATACAATTCTTTCCGATGCGGAACACAACCGTATATTGAGTGAAATTGCCAATCCTGCTTCCAATACCGATGTGATGAAATTGGAAAAGGCTCCTAAAATTGCAGTTTATTCACCAAAAAGTGCGCTCCCATGGGACGATGCCGTTACTCTCGTCCTGACCTATGCTGAAATTCCATACGATGTTATTTTCGATGATGAGGTGATGTATGATGAGCTACCGGAATACGACTGGCTACATCTGCACCATGAAGATTTCACTGGACAATTTGGGAAATTTGAAGCTTCCTATGCCAATTTCCCGTGGTATAGGCGACAAAAAATGGAATTCATGGAATCTGCCAAAAAGCATGGATTTTCGAAAGTTTCGGATTTGAAACTTGCTGTTGCGAAGAAAATCCAAACTTATGTCGGTGGTGGTGGATTTTTATTTGCAATGTGCTCGGCTACTGACACTTATGACATTGCACTCTCTGCCGAAGGAGTTGATATCTGCAGTTCAGTTTACGATGGCGACCCTCCCGACCCCGCAGCGCAAAGCAAGCTTGATTATGCTAAAACTTTTGCTTTTAAAGACTTCAAGCTTCGAATGAATCCATATGAATATGAGTACTCGGATATTGACAATCAACCCGCTGCCCGTGGCTTGACTCAAAATAATGATTATTTTACCTTATTTGAATTTTCTGCTAAATGGGATCCGATACCCACTATGCTAACTCAAAATCACGAAAAGATTATAAAAGGATTTATGGGGCAAACCACTGCATATAAAAAGAAATTAATTAAATCAGATGTAGTTATCCTGGGAGAGACAAATGGCATCGATGAAGTGAAATACCTTCACGGGATATTTGGTAAGGGATTCTGGACATTTTATGGTGGCCATGATCCGGAAGACTATCAACACCGTGTTGGAGAAGATCCCACAGATTTAAACCTCCACCCAAACTCTGCCGGATATCGGTTAATTCTCAATAATATCCTATTTCCCGCAGCAAAAAAGAAAAAGCAAAAAACCTGATCTTGTTCCGAATCAGTATTAAAATCATCTTAGTAATTCAATTGAAAATGATGGGAAAACCAATGCTTTTCGTGATCAATTAAAAAACATCCAACGAACACCGGCATCAAAAATCCTCTTTTGACCGATATAATGTGGATGTGTAAAATACCCACTATTTGCAGATTGGTTAATATGTTCAAATTTAAGGAATACGGAAAAATGCTCTATTTGAAATTCAAGAAATGCATTGGCCACCACATAGGAAGGAATTAAAAAATCATCCTGCAAATAAAACTGTTGCAATACCGGATTATAGTTTGGCGCAAAATATTCGCTTTTATAATTGGCATCAACTCCTATTGTTACATAAATTTTTTCATCAAAAAGGAAACTGCCAAAGTAAAGCTTCGAATTCACAAAAATTTCCGGGATTCTAAATGAGTTCACAGCTTCCTGATCTCCGGTAATCTGAGTATAAATAGCCTCATTTTCCCAAAAGATCTTTTTCCCAAAAACAAAATTTAAATTGAGTCCGAAATGTAATATCTGAGCTGAACCCGAAGCCTGAGATGGCGTTTGGTCGTAGTCATAATAGATGTTATTCTTCACGTTAGTGACTGATGCGAATGGTTCTATTCTCATGAACTTATTTCCATATATCAGGCTGCCTTTCAATAAATCGGATGCAGGAGTAGCAAAATTGTTATTCCATTCATGATGATTCCCAAAATAAGTATTCTCAATAATTGCAGGTCGATACTGTGTACGCCAATACTCAACTGTAAAAAATTTCATAAAATACGATCCTCCAAACCTGTAATAACCTCCCAAAATATATTCACCGGCAGCTTTGATATTTTGTAAAGAATCAAAATCATACCTGAGGTTAAAACCTCCGGAATTTTCTATAAACAACTGATCTCCCGGAAGATATCTTGCCCGATGCTTCACATTTCTGAATTTCACATAAAAGTTGTAAAACATTTTGGCCAAATCCCCTTTCAATCCGAATTCATTGATCATCTGGTTTGTTTGAGTTTGATCCGTTGTTGAATCAACGTCTATCAGAATCTGATCATAAAAATTCGCATCTGTACTCAAGGGAATGTCTTTATAAAAGTTTCTGTTCTGGATGTATTCAAACGAGTGATAAAGTTGAAATTCATTTCGTACCTTATACTGATTGTAAACATGCAAGGCTATTCTGAAATCCTGACTTTGGGCATTGTCGAGATTTACATCAGCATTGTCATCAAAATAAGAATTGATCGGATCACCCTCCGGAATAACGACGCCACCCTGCTCCCAAACTTTATGATTGATCCTGGACAGGCTTGCCAATCCACGGTATTTGCCATCTTCAGATTGGTAGTCGGTATTAAGAAAATAAGCTATTGAAGTGGTCTGATTGTCTCCCTTCCCACCGGATGCTACCTGCTTGTCAGCATTAATTTTCCTGAAATGAAATCCTGCATTCCAATATGGCGTAATATTCCTTGTGTGCTTTACATTGGTTACGGCTCTACCACTACCCCCCAATACAACATCCAGTGGCGTATAAGGTGATTTAGTGTCATAATAATCAATTTTATCCGCCGAAATATAATAGGGAACATAGGCGTCATATCCTGACCTGACGCCAATCTGGGTGGGCGGGGTATAAAAAACAGGCCGTAAGGCAGTTCCCAGATTTCCAAGATTCACGTATTTATTTTTAAGCTTTTCCACCATACTGAATCTGTGCATGTTTCCTATGGTAGAATCTACTTTATGGAGATTATCCCTATTATATTTTATATCATCAAATGTCTGGAAATAAGTTGTATATGGACCATAAACCTGTTTCGTAGAGTCATCCACAATATTGCTTTGAGAAAAAGCGCCTATTGAAATAAATAAGAAAAAAAATATAATTCCGCCCCTAACCCACATATAAACTATTTTTGCTCAATTTTTTTAGTCCCTGTATGCATCTTCCTATTTAAATAATTCGCAAAAAAATCTCCATTTTCCAAGAAATACAATTCAATTGGTAAATAAAAAACGGCATATTCTCTCAAAAACCTTGCCCTTTGTCCCATACTGAGAAGCCTGACCATGTCTTTTTCTGTTGTGAGGAAACATTTATTTGGCTCTTCTATCTGATTAAAGGAATGCACCAGTTTTTTCAGGTCCCGCTCTGTAAACGAATAATGATCAGGGAATTGTTTATTTGCCAGCAAATTGAAATGATCATCCACATATTTTTCCAATGGCTTTGAATTTGCGATTCCTGAAAACAGCACAACATTACCACTAAAATCCTCATCGCCAAAAAGTTTTAAAGGCTTCAGATAATTAATTCCTGTAAAAAACACTTCTTTACCGATACCGCTATATTTTTGAATATTTTCACGAATCAGCAACATTTCATCCTTTTTCAACGATGGAGGACATTTAGTGACCACCACACAATCGGCTCTTTTTGCATGTATTCTATATTCTCTCAATAATCCTGACGGCATCACAAAATCATGGTAAAAAGGTCTGTTATAATCATTTAAAAGTATGTTTAAATCTCGTTTCACACTTCTGTGCTGGTAGGCATCGTCTAATATTACGACTTCGATATTATTGTCATTTTCAATTATTTTTGAAATGGCCATCGCTCTTTTTTCACCCACAGCCACTGTAATTTCTCTACCATATTTTGTGAAATATTGAAATGGTTCATCTCCAACAGTACCTGCATGATCATGTTCATTTACCTGCCTGAACCCTTTGGTATTCCTGCCATATCCCCTACTTAATATCGCCAGCCTATACTCTTTCTTCATCAACCTGATGAGCAACTCAACAAATGGCGTTTTTCCCGTACCGCCAACCGTAAGATTGCCAACACTTATAACATACTTGTCAAACTGAATTGATTTCTTCTTCCCGGTATCATAAAGGTGGTTTCTGATATCGGTTATCAATTTATATAAAAATGCAAATGGTAAAAGAAGTATCCTCAATAGCGGCATGATCAAATGGTGGAATTGATTATTTTTGAGCCTCTGCAAAGTTCTACAATTATGACTAAAATAAAAGACATCATTCAACATTTGGAATCATGGGCTCCACCTGCATACCAGGAAGGCTATGATAACTCAGGGCAAATCACCGGCAATAAAAACGATGAGGTAAATGGCGTTTTAGTATCACTTGATTGTATTGAGGCCACAATAGATGAAGCCATTGAGAAGAACTGTAATCTAATCATTGCACATCATCCAATCATTTTCCGGGGAATAAAAAAACTGACAGGTAAAAATTATATTGAAAGAACGGTTATAAAAGCGATAAAAAATGATATTTCAATATATGCCATTCATACAAATCTCGACAATGTAGCTCATGGTGTGAATAAAAAATTTGCAGATAAGCTCAGTTTGATCAACACTAAAATTTTAAAACCAAAAGGAGCAACGCTGGCTAAGCTCACCACCTTTATACCAAAGGAAAACACAGAAAAGGTCATGGCAGCTTTGCACAAAGCCGGGGCTGGTATGATCGGCGATTACAAAAATTGCAGTTTTAGAATAGAAGGAACGGGCACTTTTCTCCCTGAAGGAAATGCCAATCCGGCCATCGGAAAAATTGGAATTCCGGAAAAAGTAACAGAGGACCGGGTGGAGGTCATATTCCCGTCATTCCTGAAAAAGCGAATTTTAGAAACTCTTTTCAAGGTTCATCCCTATGAAGAAGTCGCTTATTATCTACATGATCTCGCCAACGAAAATTTGGATATAGGTTCTGGATTGATTGGAGAATTAGAAAATCCAATGGAATCGATGGAATTTATACAAGCGATTAAAAATAATCTCGAATTATCGATGATCAGGCATACGGCAATTGTAAAAGCTAAAATCAAAAAAGTTGCACTTTGCGGAGGTTCGGGTAGCTTCTTATTACACAACGCTATAGCCGCCTCAGCCGATATTTTTATTAGTGGCGATTTTAAATACCACGAATTTTTTAATGCTGAAAATCGTATAATAATTGCCGATGTCGGGCACTATGAAAGCGAACAGTTCACAAAAGAATTAATTTATGAGAATTTAAGTGAAAAATTTGCTAATATTGCACTCCATTTTACGGAAGTGAATACAAATCCTATATTTTACGCATAATAATTAATGGAAAGTACTGTTGCACAAAAACTAGATTCCTTAAAAAAACTCCAGCAAATTGATTCAAAACTTGACGACATCGTTAAAATCAGAGGTGCGTTACCTGAAGAGGTTGGAGATTTAGAAGATGAGATAGTTGGGTATCAAACCCGGATATCGAAATACAATGGTGAGATTGATGATCAAAATGATCAGATATCCAACAACAGAAATGCTATTGTTGAGGCGAATAAGCTGATAAAAAAATATGAAGAGCAGCAAATGAATGTTAGAAATAACAGGGAATATGATGCTATTACAAAAGAAACTGAGCTGCAATCTTTAGAAATTCAGATTTGCGAAAAGCGAATTAAAGAAGCTGAAGTAAAAATAGAAGCCAAAAAAGTCGAGATCGGTGAAACTGAAGTAATTCTGAATGAAAGGAATAAAGATCTTGAAAGCAAGAAAAAGGAGCTCATCATGATTACCTCTGAGAGCATGGAGGAAGAAAATAAGCTCAATGAAAGCAGGGAAAAGGCGGCTTCTAAAGTTGAAGACCGATTATTAAATTCATATAACAAAATAAGAAACAATGCCAGAAATGGTCTGGGAGTTGTTTCAATAGCAAGAAATGCTTGTGGCGGTTGCTTCAATGTTGTGCCCCCACAAAGACAAGCCGAAGTAAGAGAAAGGAAAAAAATTATCGTTTGCGAACACTGCGGAAGAATATTTGTTGATATCGAAGACATTCCGATTGTAGAAGAGAAAAAGAAAAGAACAACGAGAACAAAAACAAAAGCAAAAGCAAAAAAATAATAGCCAGAAGCGCTATGTTGTTCAAAATATTAACAGAAAAGGCGAATCATGGCATTCGCCTTTTTTCATTTATTTTCTCATTGATAATTTGTCAACATAGTTTTGCGACAGATTACCAAGAAGATCACTATCTGAATAAGGCTCTTCATCAATATTTCGACCTACAACTCGATTCATGTAAATTAAGCCTTGGGCGCATCGAAGACAATCCATATGGCATCTACCTTGAAATACTTGTTGAGTCCACGAAAATTTTTATTTCTGATGATGTAAATTATTACCGTGCGCAAAAGCAAAAGGAAGCTCAGTTTTTAAGCAAAATAGATGCTTTTGACGGTCAGGATTCAGTGAAAAATTTTTTAAAGGCTGAACTAAAAATGCAATGGGCATTTATAAAACTTAAAAATGGAGATGAGTTTTCAGCCTTTTGGAGTTTGCGACAGGCTTATAATATTGCCAAAGAAAACTCAACGCGATATCCACAGTTTCTTCCATCGTATAAGACTCTCGGATTATTACATATTTTATACGGTATTTTTCCGGATAAATACGATTGGATATTATCGCTTTTCGGTATTGAGGGAGATGCAGATCGAGGAATTATCGAAATTGAAAAAGTATATTTAAGCTCGCATTTTCTATCGCTCGAAAGTGGCATAACCATTGCATTGGCAAAATCATATTTGTTGAATGATGTTAGCGGCGGAATGGAATATATGTCTAGGATTCATGAAAAAAACAAGTTCTTGCTGACAGACTATGCATTTGTTTTAATTCTCATGAAAAATGCCCAAAGTGAACTCGCCGAAGAGATTATTTCAGCTTCGGAAAAGAAATACCCTACGCCATTTATACTTCCCCATCTTTACTATTTAAAAGCAGAAATCTTTTTACAGAAAGGAAAGATAGATGATGCCATCGATAACTATCGGCTATTTATTGCTCATCAAAAAGGTCTAAACCTCATCAAAGATGCACATTATAAAATAGGAATCTGCTACCTTGTCAAGGATCAGCCAGAATTAGTTGAAGAATATTTTAATAAAGCAAGAGAAAAAGGATGGGCTAAAAATGAAGCCGACAAGTATGCGGAATACGCATTGAAATCCGAATCCAGATCTAAAAAAGAATTATACGAATTGAGGTATGCAACCGATGGAGGATATTATGAAAAAGCATTAAATATCCGTGAATCTATTGAGGAAAATGTATTAAATCCTCATGACCTCTGCGAGTATCTTTACAGGACAGCAAGATTATATCATAAAATGAATAATGAATCTGAAGCACTGGAATATTATCGGAAAACCATTGAAGTCCAGAAAAATGAATCCTGGTATTTTGCCCCAAATTCAGCCCTTCAGGCAGGTTTGATATTCAAATCACGGGGAGATGAAAAATTGGCTGAAATGAATCTAAAACTGATTGGTAATTATAGCGGCTATCCTTATCAAAACAGCATAAAACAAAAGGCTAAGGCAGCAATAAAGGATCTCAATTAAAAAGGAGCGGTGCCCGGAGGAACGCCCTTATCCCCTTGATCCGATTTATTAGCTTTACTTTGGAAGGTAATGGTATTGGTCTCCTGGTTAAACTGACCTTCAAAATTATCTCCTGATGGAAATCCCCCATATTGGCTTCCTGAATCGAGGTCACAGAATTTTGTGAATTTGCCAATAAATTTCAATTTCGAAGTATCCAGCGAACCATTTCTATGCTTGGCGATAATTACCTCTCCCACTCCCTGCACACTGTTACCATCTTCATCTGCGGTGATACCGTAATATTCAGGTCTGTATAAAAATAGTACCATATCTGCATCTTGCTCAATGGAGCCTGATTCCCTTAAATCTGAAAGTTGGGGTCGCTTATCTCCTCCCCTTACTTCTACCGCTCTACTCAATTGGGAAAGTGCAATGATCGGAATGTTCAGCTCTTTGGCAATATTTTTTAATGATCTTGAGATTGCGGCAATTTCCTGCTCCCTGTTTCCCTGGCCTCCACCACCTCTTGAGTTATCTCCTGACATCAACTGCAGATAGTCAATAATAATGAGTTCTACCCCATGTTGAGCGACCAGTTTTCTGGCCTTTGCTCTAAGTTCTAAAATCGTTAATGCCGGTGTATCATCGATAAAAATTGGTGCGTCTGATAACTTGGCGGTCTTATGGATCAATTGCTCCCATTCGTAGTCTTCCAGGTTCCCTTTTTTAATTTTATCACTTTCGAGTTCAGCTTCTGCAGAAATCAACCTGTTAACCAATTGAATACTTGACATTTCAAGTGAAAAAATGGCAACGGCTTTATTGAAATCTACAGCAGCATTTCTCATGGCCGAGACAATAAACGCTGTTTTTCCCATACCAGGGCGTGCGGCTATAATCACCAAATCAGATTTCTGCCAACCGGAAGTCACCCTGTCAAGAGCTGTAAATCCTGTAGGAATACCTGTCAGTCCATCCGCTTGTTGCTTTTTAATTTCCAGCTCCAATATAGCCTCATGCATAATCGATCGCATATCGGCATAATTTTTCCTGATATTTATTTCAGAAACATCAAACAGCGCCTGTTCTGTTTTATCTAACAGTGCAAATACATCTACGGTATCTTCATAAGCTTCCTTGTGGATTTCAGAAGCCACTCTTATCAATTCTCTTTTTATCGCTTTTTCAATAATGATCCTGGAGTGGTACTCAATATGAGCTGCTGAGTTTACCCTGGATGTCAATTCAGTGATGTAATAAGCGCCACCGACAAATTCAAGCTTTCCTTTTTTACGGAGGTGATTAGTAACGGTTAACAGGTCAACAGGTTCGGAATTATTGAAAAGATCGACAATGGAAGCATAAATTTCCTTATGGTTATCTTTATAAAAAGTATCGGGTTTTAATATGTCAATTACATTTGTAAGGGCATCCTTCTCCAGCATTAAGGCGCCGAGCACAGCTTCTTCAAGATCCACTGCCTGCGGAGGCACCTTTCCAAGGCTTGCTCCCAAATCCTGGCTTACCAATGCTCTTGTTTTTGTCCCTAGCCTTCCTGATTGAGATTTGCCTGTTTCCATATTAAAAGATACGAATAATGCTGGTGAAAATTTAAGAATTAATCACAAACTTAGATCAATTGCAGAGGTTCTGAAAAGAAATGTTAAAATATAGTTACCCCATAACTTTTCCACTGATATCAGTGATTATCCACAAGGGTAATCCACACTTCCTTCAGGATCTTTACCTATCAATTTCACTTCATAAAAAGGAGTGTTTCATTATATTTGACACAAGTTCATTTTATTCTATCTTTGAAACGATAATTACCTGATAGATGACATTAAAAAAGAAAGAAAAAGTTCACTTTATTGCAATCGGAGGCAGTGTAATGCATAGCCTCGCCATAGCATTAAAATTGAAAGGGTTTGAAGTTACCGGTTCTGATGACAATATTTATGACCCTTCAAAGCAACGACTTGCCGAGCATGATTTATTACCAAAAGAGTATGGTTGGAGTGAGTCGCATGTTACTGAAGACCTCGATGCTGTAATCCTGGGCATGCATGCTAAGGATGACAATCCTGAATTGATAAAAGCCAAAGATCTCGGTTTGCCTATTTATTCGTTCCCGGAGTATATTCGAAAACAATCTGACGACAAACAGAGGATTGTTGTTGCTGGAAGTCATGGAAAAACCACGATTACGGCCATGATTATGCATGTTCTTAATTATGCAAATCGTGAGTTTGATTATGTTGTAGGCGCCTACCTGGAGGGATTTACCAACATTGTGAAATTATCGGATGCACCGATCATTATCATCGAGGGGGATGAATATTTTTCTTCTGCCATTAGCAAAACTCCAAAATTCCTCAACTATGAACATCATATAGGATTGATAAGCGGGATTTCCTGGGACCACATCAATGCCTATAAAACGATGGATGATTATGTGAAACAATTTGAAATTTTTGCGGATGCAACACCGAAAGCCGGCACACTGGTTTTTTGTGAGGATGATGATATGGCCATGGTGATCGCGAGCAACCAAAGAACAGATGTAGTTCAACTGCATTACGCCGTTCATCCCTATGTGATTAAAAATGGTATTACTTATTTAAAAACAGAGACTGGTCTTGTACCGATAAAAATATTTGGAAAGCACAATATGCTCAACCTGAACGGAGCGAGGAAGCTATTGAGCAGGATTGGGATTACTGATGACATTTTCTACGAAGCCATCAGCTCATTTGAGGGTGCATCGAAAAGACTTCAGCTGCTAAATGAAAATAAGCGTACGTCCGTATTTTTAGACTTTGCTCATGCACCTTCAAAAGTTGAAGCGACCACATCCGCTTTCAAGGAAAGATATTCCAATAGAAAACTTGTTGCGTGCCTGGAATTGCACACATTTAGCAGCCTGAATAAAAATTTTATTATCAATTATCAAGATACATTACGGGAAGCAGATTACGCATATATATATTTTAATCCCCAAAACAATAAACAAGATGTCGATAGTAAAATTGATATCACTGATATTGAAAACGCTTTTAATTTCCAGGGATTAAAGGTCCTTACAGAATCTGAAGATCTTGAAGCCCAATTGTTAGATCACGACTGGAAAAACAGCAATTTATTGCTAATGAGCTCTGGACATTTTGGAAATATAAATCTGAAATCGATGGCTGAGAAAATAGTAGCTTCAACAAATTAGACCCACCAGTTTCTGGCTTATTTGTTGATTTTCATTTAAAAGGCAATGATGACACTTATTTTTAACCACTGTATCTTTTTATCAATAATCAACTATAAAAAATAATTGTATAAATCAAGACCTATATTAATTCTTGAATAAAACCAGCCCGGAAAATTTATTAACAGTTTATTTATTTGGGCTGACACTCATTACCTTATCTTTACATTAGAAATTATTATAATTAATAAATTCATAATTATTCATGAAATTAAATTTAAAAAACCCACTCGCTTTTTTTGACCTGGAAACAACAGGCATTAATATATCTAAAGATCGAATTGTAGAAATTTCGATTCTAAAAATAATGCCCAATGGTGAAGAAGAAAAAAAGACTGAACTCGTCAATCCCGGGATTCCAATTCCCCATGAAACCAGTATGATACACGGCATTTATGATGAAGATATAAAAGACAAACCGTATTTCAAAGACCTTGCCAGGGTCCTTGTTAAGTTTCTTGAAGGATGCGATCTGGCGGGATTTAACATACTAAGATTTGATGTACCACTGTTGGTTGAAGAGTTCCTGAGAACAGACATTAACTTTGATGTATCAAAAAGAAAGTTGATTGATGCTCAAAAGATTTTTCATTTAATGGAAAAAAGGAACCTTTCTGCAGCCTATAAGTTTTATTGTAAAAAGACGCTTGAAAATGCACATAGCGCTGAGGCAGATACATTTGCTACCTATGAAATTTTAAAGAAGCAAATTGAGATTTACGATGGGCAGGAAGCTGAAGATATGAAAGGCAATAAATTAGGAGTCATTCAAAATGATATGGAAGCAGTCCACAAAATCACTCTGCAGAATATGGTTGACCTGGCAGGCCGGATGATTTACAATGAAAAAGGAGAAGAAGTTTTCAATTTTGGAAAACACAAAGGGAAGAAGGTTTTGGATGTATTGGCAAAAGAACCGATGTATTACAATTGGATCCAGAAGAATGACTTTTCGCTGGATACTAAAAGAAAATTAACAGAGATCAAGCTAAAGCAGTTCAATAAGTAATCATTATTTAGTTCCTAACTCAAACGGCTTCAATGATCTCACGTTTATAATAAGTTATATTAACCCATGAGCAAAACGATAATTGTATCCAACAGACTTCCTGTCAAAATCATTCATGAAGGCAATTCATTTTATTATGTTCCAAGTGAAGGTGGTCTCGCTACAGGGTTAAGTTCAATTTATAAGGAAGGAAATAACCTTTGGGTTGGATGGCCCGGACAAAATATTAAAAAAGAAGCTGAAAAGCTGCAAATAACCTCCGACCTGAAAAAGGAAAATATGATCCCTGTTTTCCTGTCTAAAAAGCTCATTGAAAACTTTTATGAGGGATTTAGCAATGACACAATCTGGCCTATTTTCCATTATTTTCTTCAGTTTGCCAATTTTGATAAAAACTTATGGGATGCCTACGTTGAGGCAAATAAAATATTTTGCGCTGCAGTTATTGATGTCGCCGAAGATGGAGATACCATCTGGATACATGATTATCAACTTCTTCTCTTGCCCCAAATGGTGAGAAAGAAACTTCCAAATGTAGCAATTGGTTTTTTCCAGCATATACCCTTCCCATCCTACGAGGTGTTCAGAATGATGCCCTGGAGAAAAAAAATTCTCAGAGGGATGCTCGGGGCTGATCTAATAGGTTTTCATACCTACGATGATATGAGACACTTTTTGTCTTCGGTAAGCAGGTTGGTCGGAATACCAAATTCGAGAGGCAGAATTGAAACCGGAAGCAGAATCATTGAAGTAGATTCATTTCCTATGGGGATTGATTATAATAAATACTCTATAACCGCTGCATCACCGAAAACCATCGATCAGGAAATAAAATACAGGGCTGCGCTGGGTAATCAAAAGCTGATCATATCTATTGATAGGC
The DNA here is from genome assembly GCA_024280115.1 of Bacteroidota bacterium. Classification (GTDB taxonomy): domain Bacteria; phylum Bacteroidota; class Bacteroidia; order Cytophagales; family Cyclobacteriaceae; genus JAAUQL01. The sequence goes on from JAJRQT010000185.1 coordinate 66,438, forward strand.
TAGATTATTCAAAAGGATTACCCAAGCGTTTGGAAGCTTTTGAAACTTTCCTCAATAAATATCCGGAGTTCCAGGAAAAAGTCTCGATCATCATGATTGTGGTTCCTTCCAGGGACAATGTGGGTCAATATAAAGACCTGAAAGAAGAGGTTGATTTGCTGGTGGGGAGGATTAATGGAAATTTCGGAAAACTGACCTGGACTCCGATCCATTATTTTTATAGATCATTTGCCATAGAATCTCTTTCCGCTTTCTATAGAATGGCTCATGTAGCGTTGGTTACACCCATGAGAGATGGTATGAATCTTGTATGCAAAGAGTTTATAGCCAGCAAGCTGGATAAAACCGGCGTGCTCATTCTCAGTGAAATGGCCGGTGCATCAAAAGAGCTTTCAGATGCAATATTGGTCAATCCCAATAACAACGATCAGATGGCTGATGCAATCTACCAGGCCCTGACAATGCCTGAAGAAGAGCAGGTTCTTAAAATCAGTATCATGCAGGAAACGCTGAAGAAGTATAGTATCGATCATTGGGTAAATATGTTCATGTACAGATTAGGTCATATAATAGATGTTCAAAAATCTATGGCTACCAAAATACTCGATGAACAGACTATTAAAACCATTTCAGAAGATTTTGGAAAAGCCGGTAAAAGGATGATGTTTCTCGATTATGACGGCACATTAATCGGTTTTCAACCCGATCCTCAAATGGCCAAACCTGATAATGTTTTGCTGAATCTAATAAAAAAGCTTTCAACCAACACAAAAAACAGAGTAGTGATCATAAGTGGTCGCGACAAAGAAACCCTGGATGCGTGGCTGGGAAACCTGCCTATTGACATAATTGCCGAACACGGCTTCTGGCTTAAAGAGAAGGATGGTCAGTGGAAACCCATCACAAAACTAAAAAGCAATTGGAAAAACGATATCCGCCCGGTCATTGAACCATACGTAAACAGGACTCCAGGCTCATTTATAGAAGAAAAAGATCATTCTTTGGTCTGGCATTTTAGAAAGGTAGAAACCGGGCTGGGTGAATTGCGCTCCAGGGAGCTGACAAGTCATTTAAAATATTTATCCACAGGAAAAAATCTTCAGGTTCTTGAAGGAGATATGGTTGTAGAGGTTAAAAATGCGGATGTAAATAAAGGTCGCGCCGCACAGAAGTGGCTGAATACTTTCGAAAATGATTTCGCGCTGGCCATTGGTGACGACTGGACAGATGAAGATACTTTTAAATCTATGCCGGATGATGCAATAACCATAAAAGTTGGCAACACCTCTTCCGCCGCTAAATACAATGTTCCAACTCATAAAGAGGTTCGTGGGTTTTTAAAGATTCTGGTAGATAAATGAGGCATAGGAAATTTGTTGTTGGCCGGTAATTGATGGCTTTTTCTAATTATTAAATACATTCAATATCGGTCTTAAGATTTTCCATCAATAAATATTAACCCGTAATTATCAATTTGTCAGAAATCACAAAGCCAAAAAATCAAAGTGGAAATTGCCAATATCATTCACAAAAAAGTTCAATTATTGAAAATTTCATGCAAATGCTTTATAAGTCCTCCAAGGCTTTTTATTTTCGGCCTTTAGTAAAAAAACATGAAGATCCTGGCAATTGGCAGAAACTATGCTGCCCATATAGAAGAGTTGAACAATGAACGTCCTGATGAACCGGTGATATTTACAAAACCGGAGACAGCACTTATTCTAAAAAACGCCCCATTCTATTATCCTGATTTTTCGAAAAACATTCATTACGAAGTAGAAATTCTTTTGAGAATCTGTAAAAACGGGAAATATATTGACAAGAAATTTGCACATAATTACTACGATGCCATAGGTGTCGGGATAGATTTCACAGCAAGAGACTTGCAGGATAAAGCGAAGGAAAAAGGGTTGCCCTGGGCATTGGCAAAAGGGTTTAACGGGTCTGCCCCCATTTCAAAATTTATTGAAAAATCAGAGTTTAAGGATATAAAAAATTTGAATTTTAGCCTGAATATTGATGGCGGGCAAAAGCAGATAGGAAATACATCATTGATGCTTTTTGATTATGAGGAGATCATTTCATATATCTCCAGATTCATCATGCTAAAAAAAGGAGATATAATTTTTACAGGAACCCCAAAAGGAGTCGGGGCGATTGAGATAGGTAATAAGTTGGAGGCGTTTATTGAGGATGAAAAACTATTGGAAGTTGAGATTAAGTAGGAGCATTTGGTGCTCGCTACTATTTTTTATTGTATTTAATTTAAACCTTTCCGCACAGGAAAATCCATATATGTTCCCAGTGAAACCCGGGCAACGGAACTATTTATCCGGTACCATGGGAGAATTGCGAGGCGCTCATTTTCATGGCGGGATGGATATAAAAACCGGCGGCGCTACAGGACTTAAAATTTATGCCGTTGCAGACGGATATGTCTCGCGCATCAAAGTTTATGGCGGAGGATACGGAAATGCCTTGTACATCGCACACCCACAGCTTGGAACCACTAGTGTTTATGGACATTTAAAAAAATTTAATGATGAGATTGCCGGATTTGTCTTAAATGAGCAATACAAAAGAAAAAGTTTTTCCGTGAATCTATTTCCTGAAAAAGACGCTTTTAAAGTAAAGAAAGGAGATATTGTTGCTTTTTCGGGGAATTCCGGAAGCTCGGGCGGTCCGCACCTACACTTTGAAATTCGTGACAATCAACAAATACCCAGGAATCCGTTATTTTATGGTTTCGATGAAATCAAAGATAATATCAGCCCGACCGTACAGAAAATTGGATTGAAGACAATGAATAAAAATTCAAGGGTAAGTAATCAGTTTGGTTTTTTTGAATTCACACTTTCAAGAGTTAAAAATGAGTATTCTATCAGTAAAGTCATACCCGTTTATGGAGATATTGGCATTATGCTCCAGGGCTACGACCGATTAAATGATGCTTCTAATCGGAATGGTATTCCGTATCTAAATATGGAAATGGACGATCAGCAAATCATTGATATCACCATAGATAAAATACCATTTAGCAAAACACGACAGATTCTATGTTATAGAGATTATGAAATCAAGGTAAAGGAGAATAAGAGTTTTCAAAAGTTATACATTGATGATGGCAATGAAATGAATATATATAAAACAGGTCCATCAAAAGGCATTATTTCCATAAGAGACACGCTCATTCACAACATTAGAATTACTTTGATGGATGCAAATAAAAATAAGTCGGTTGTGAATTTAAAGCTGAAAGGATCATATCCCGAGGTAAGTGCCGTCAAAAATTCTAAAAGTTTTAAACCAATCAGGCAAAAAATCCTGGATAATACATTGGTTTTTATGAATAAAAAAGCAGAGCACAATGGGTACTTTGCCCATGTCTATACCAACCGAATGAGCTATGAATTATCGTCGAGTTACTATGTAAATGATTATTCGGTGTATCTGTGGGATTTACGCAGCGGTATTCCTGACTCCATTGAATTGTGCGGAGAAATGATTTATCCGGAAATTGAAATGGCAGTACCATCAGAAACGGAATTTAAATACTTCACTTCTGAAATTGATCTTCATTTTTATTCAAAAACGCTTTTTGATACACTTTATCTCAAAACTGATTACATAGATGAGTTGGCCAATGACAAAGAGTTTTTTGAAATTAGCGAGGATATTTATCCTTTAAAGAAAAACATGAAAATCACCTTAAAACCAAAACTCACCTATGCCAATAAGGAAAAGATATCCGCCTATTATACCACAGATCTTAAGAATTTTAGTTATCAGGGGGGAGCATGGGTAAATGACAATTTTGAAATAACAACCAGAACACTAGGGAAATACACACTGCTTGAAGACACCATCCCTCCAAAAATTAAAGTCGTTCAGCAAAACCGGGACTATTTCAGATGCTATATCACAGATAAAATGGCCGGGATTAAAGACTATGAACTATTTGTGGATGGCAATTGGGTTTTGATGAACTATGATCCAAAACGCAATTATATCTGGGCGGAAAAATTGGATAAATCCAAACCTTTTAGCGGAAACCTGGAACTAAAAGTCAGGGATAATGTTAATAATGAAAAAGTATATTCAACCACATTAAAATAGTATCATGAAATTAAAAATTGGCGATATCGCTCCTGGGTTTTCAGTAAAAGACCAGGATGGAAATCTTATTAGTTTATCAGATTTTAAAGGAAAGAAAGTTGTGCTTTACTTTTATCCGAAAGACAATACTCCCGGTTGTACGGCAGAATCCTGCAATCTCAGGGACAATTATCAGGCTTTGCAAAATGCAGGTTATGAGGTGTTGGGTGTGAGCAAGGATGATGAAAAGTCACATCAGAAATTCATTGCTAAATTTGAACTACCGTTCACTCTCCTGGCGGATACAGAAAAAGATATCCATGAAAAATATGGCACGTGGGTAGAAAAAACAAATTATGGGAGAAAATACATGGGTACGGCCAGGATGACGTTTCTAATTGATGAAGAAGGTAAAATTGAGGAGATCATAGAGAAAGTAAAGACCAAAGATCATACGGCTCAGATATTGAAATAGGTAACCTAACCTGAATAATTCAATTTCAAAAGAAGGTAAATTACAAGCTAAAATCAGCTATAAAGTAAATAGTGGCAGTTGCAGGAGCCAGTAAAAAGGGATTTCAGTTATTTGATTTATTTCTATCGGGTGGTCCTTATCAAGAGACTCCGTGTGGACAATGAATAGATGGATATACATGAAGACAGCCAGTGTTAAATTTAAGTCGCATAAAGCTGATATGTGAATGTCATCCTGTCGATTTATAGGATGACATTTTTATTTTTATAATTTTGAAACGTCATTGATCGTTTTCATTTATAATGTCTGATTTTTTTAAATATATTTTTTTAGCAGCAGCATTTGCATTTTCGGCAGGCAGAGTTTATGCCCAGACTCCACAGCAAAGACTCCCTGAGAAAACAAGGATTCTTTTCCTGCTCGATGGATCCGGCAGCATGCTGGCGAAATGGGAAAAAACCCACAGAATTGTCGTTGCTAAAAAATTGTTGACAGATTTTGTGGATTCCCTCAGGTCAGATCAAAATCTAGAACTCGCATTGAGAGTTTATGGGCACCAATATGACCGCAGGCTTAAAAGGTGTGACGACACTAAATTAGAAGCCCCTTTTGCCAAAGACAACCATGACAATATTATTAAAATCCTGAAAAACCTGGGGCCAAAAGGCACGACCCCGATTGCATATGCGTTGGAGCAAGCTGCTAATGATTTCCCGAAAGATGCCGCAAGAAATATTATAATAATAATTACAGATGGCATCGAATCATGCGATGGCGACCCTTGCGCCGTGTCACTGGCGCTGCAGAAAAAAGGAATATTCCTTAAGCCTTTCATTATCGGTATTGGGATGAATAAAAAGTTTGAAGAACAATTCGGCTGCATGGGATCATTTTATGATGCAGCAAACATAAATGAATTCCGTCAGGCATTGGATAAAGCTCTATTCCAAAGTCTTGGAAAAACGACTGTTTCTATTGAATTACTGGATTTAGACAATCAACCCAAGGAAACAAATGTAAATATTTCTTTTATAAATCATTTTACCCAAACATCCGCATTTGAATTTGTTCATTACAGAGATGGCCTCGGAAAGCCAGACTCTGTGGAAATTGACCCTGTGCTTTCGTATGACATCATAGTAAACACCATCCCGCCAGTAAGGCGAAATAATGTAGATATCACTGCAGGTAAGCATAACGTACTAAAAATCAAAACACCCCAAGGAAAGGTTGGCATAAGTCAACCCGGGCATACTGAATATGCAAACGGTGTGCTGGCGATCATCAGGAAAACTAATGAAAACGAAATATTAACAACTTTTAATCTCCCCGGAGAGGAAAAACTGCTCGTTGGCGGCTATGATATTGAATGTACAACCTTGCCAAGGAGAATATTTAAAAGCATTAAAATAAATCAAAGTGAAAAGACAGCACTAAATTTGGCTCAACCAGGAGTAGTAAACTTTGTGGCAACCTCTTTAGGCATCGGGAGTATTTATGAGATTTATGAGGATGGCTCACAGAAATGGGTAATAAACCTGAACCCGAAAAAGTTGAGAAATACAATTACCATACAACCTGGAAAATATAAAGTTGTATTTCGGTCTGAAAAAGCGAAAGGAAGCAAATTTACAAACATCAAAGAATTTGAAATTAATTCAGGAAGTTCCTTTAATATAACCCTCTAAAGTCTTGCTCTTTTTGATTTATGCCTTAACTTTCATGAAAACCACATTTGACAAATATGACTTTTTCATTCGTTAAATCACTACTTTTTCTGGCTATCGCCTTCTTTTTACTTACTCAATGTAATCCGAAAAATAGCGAAAAAACCAAAATACTAAACACTCTTGAATTTGTGGATCCAACTATTGGAACTTCGGTAGCAACTACTCCCAGTGCGTTAAAACATAGCGTAAGCGGATCAGAGTTGCGCGGTCAAACATACCCTGCTGTTGGAGTACCTCATGGCATGACTCAATGGGCTCCTCAAACCCAGGCATCGGAGAAAAAGTGCCTTCCACCCTATTACTTTGAAGATGTTGAAATCCAGGGCTTTCGAGGCACACATTGGATGACCGGTTCGTGTACCCAGGATTACGGGAGTGTCACCATTATGCCAATTGCGGGTAAATTGATAGTAAATGCCAAAGAGCGAGCCTCCGGGTTTTACAAAGATGAAGAAATTGCCAGCCCCAAGTCATACAGTGTTATACTGAATAAGTATAATATCAAGGCTGAAATGAGTGCAACTTCCAGGTCAGGAATATTGAAATTCACTTTTAATAATTATAATAAAAGACCATATATCATCATAGAACCCAATAGCGATGAAGGGATGGGTCACGTAAAAATTGATAAAGAGCACAATATAATTTATGGTTATAATCCGGCTCACAGGATATACCAGGGATGGGGTGATTTTGCGGGTTTTAATGGATATTTCGTGATTCAATTTTCTAAACCATTTACCATATACGGAATCTGGGAAAATGATAAAATTATCTATGAAAACCATGAGATAGAGGGCAATTTAACTCCTGCAGGTGCATTTGTAGGTTTTGATTTTACCAATGAATTAATTGTAAAAGTCGGAACATCTTTCACAGGATTTGACGGCGCTCTGGCCAATTTGAATGCAGAAATCTCAGGATGGGATATTGACGAAGTAAAAGCCAAATCAAAGAAAGCCTGGGAGAAATCATTGAATAAAATTGAACTTTCGGGAGGTTCGGCAGATCAAAAAAAGAAATTCTATACAGCTCTTTATCATTCTTATCTTCTGCCAAGAGTTTTTAGTGATGCTGATGGCAGATATGTAGGTTTCGCTGAAGATACCACGATTCATCAGACAAAAGGGTTTAACTATTACGCCGATTTTTCCATGTGGGATACCTATCGCGCTGTACATCCATTGATGACCATTCTTGAACCCACTAAAACCACTCAAATGGTCCAATCCCTGCTGCTGAAAGCAGAGCAAGGTGGATGGCTACCCATCTTTCCTGCCTGGAATAATTATACTTCCGCCATGATCGGCGATCATGTAATCTCCATGATCTGTGATGCCAATTCCAAGGGCATTGGTGGGTTTGATAAAGAACTTGCATGGAAATATATGAGTAAAAACGCCTTTCAGTTCAATGAGGATAGAGCTTCTTATGTATCTGGTAAAGGCAGGCGCGCGTTGGATACCTATTTGAAATATGGCTATCTGCCCATGGAAGAAAAGGTTCCGGATTCCTTCCACAAGCAGGAACAAGTATCGAGGACATTAGAATATGCCTATGATGATTTTGTATTGGCAAAGTATGCTGAGTCCATCGGACAAAAGGACGCTCATCAAAAACTTATGAAAAGAGCGTCTAATTGGAAAAAGGTTTTTGATCAATCAACCGGTTATGTAAGGGGAAAATATAGTAATGGCAACTGGTTTGAACCATTTGATCCCAATGAAGCTGAAACACCATTTATTACTGAAGGAACGCCATTTCAATACACATGGTATGTACCTCATGACGTTTATGGTTTGATTGATGCTATGGGCGGTAAACAGGAATTTATCGGAAGGCTCGATTCACTATTTGACACAGATCAATATTGGCACGGCAATGAACCCGGACATCAAACGGCATATATGTATGCTTATGCCGGGGCGCCATGGAAAACCCAGGAAAGAATAAAGCATATTATTGATTCGGAGTACGGCACAGGCGCCGGGGGATTGAGCGGCAATGAAGATGCAGGTCAGATGTCTGCATGGCTGGTGTTTTCCATGATGGGATTTTATCCTGTTTGTCCCGGATCACCCTACTACATAATAGGTGCCCCTTCCTTTGATGAGATTACGATAAACCTCGAAAATGGAAATAAATTCAAAATCACAGCAAATAATATTTCGAATGAAAACTATTATATCCAATCAGCCACACTAAATGGTAAACCATTTGAAAGATCCTGGATCAGTCATGACGAAATTGTTAATGGCGGAACTCTAACATTTGAGATGGGGGTTACACCAAACAAGCACTGGGCTTCGGGCAGTGATGGGCTTCCACCAAATATGATGTGACAAGTATTTGTCAACCGCAGGATGCGAGCGACTGATAACATTGTTGGTGGGTCATCAAAACCTGTCGCTCGGTTTTAGCGAGTGACGATTATCTTTGCCAGAAGACATGAAACGTAACTTAGTTAGTGTCTCTTTTAAATCATGTAACTAAAAGATTATCAATAAATTAAGGTCAATTTTTTATGTGAATCTTTTCGCTATTTATTAGGTTTTTTCAGTTAAAATGCAGATATTCAGGCTATTAACGGTCAGAGATTC
>JAJRQT010000186.1 GCA_024280115.1 Bacteroidota bacterium
GAGTTTTTCCAACCTGAATTCTTCGGGAAATAAACTGTTTGTGCCAGTGGGTTTGTATATTTGTGCCATCTAATATTCTTTGATGCTAAGATAACACATCTATCTGAATTTCAATAAGTTAATTTTAGATATCCCCTATAATGAACACTTGAGGGTCATTTTTTCATAATCATTTATTTGAAATACTATTTGATTTGTTCCAATTTCGTATATTTGAAAAATACAATTTTAAATTGGAACTTCAGATGATAAAATTGGGTGAAATACACTGTATATTGTACGTGCTTTTTATTTAAAATTTGCATTTGTTAAAACATTGACCAATTTTAATTTTGCATGTTTAAAAATTAAGCATACTATGAAAAATACCAATCCATGTGTACTTTTTATTTTTGTAATGTTTTTGCTGAACACTTCAGTTTATAGTCAGACTGAAGATTCTCAGAATTCACAACAAGATAAAAACCTGAAAACTATATATCAGGATATGCTCGATAAATCTGAGAATTATACAGATTATAAAGTGATTAAAAGAATCAACCTCGATTATTACAACAAAGCAGTCGGGGATTCATTAAAATCCTATAGAAAGGAAATCCATGAACTGAAGACCCAGGTAAGTGAACAGAAAAGTCAAATAACTCAGCTGAGCAGTAGAATTGAAGATTTGGAAACCCAGCTTGCCAAAAGTGAAGAACTAAGAGAAAGCCTGTCTTTTTTGGGAATGGAATTGAACAAAAAAACTTATCATTTAATAGTTTGGATGATCATAGGTGGGCTTACTTTTTTTGGAATATTTGCTTATACAAGCTTTATACGAAGCAACAAAATTACCGTAAAAACCAAAAAAGAATATCAAACACTCAATTTGGAATTTGAAGATCATAAAAAGAAAAGCTACGATAAGCAACTAAAAATTGGCCGGGAATTACAAACTGAAAGAAATCTGATTGAAGAACTGAAAGCGAAAATAAAACCAAGAAATACTCCTGGGAAACTGTTATAATTCTCCTAAACCCAGACGTAAGAAATCACTCCATATTAAACTATTTCAAGGGTAACAATACTATTGATTCAATCAAATAAATAGTAGCCAAAGATTTATATAGTCCTCTTTTCGATGGCAAAAGCATTCGCAGGATTGGTGACCATAAGTTGTTTAATTTTTTCTCCGTAATTCCAGCACCTCTCATCATCGTTGTAAATGTGGTAAAAGTACTTCGAGAATGGAAAAATAATATTTCTGGGAGGGAATACGAGTTTGTATTTTAAATGTATGCATTAAATCCGGGGCCGGTTTTTTACTGAAGGGTGAACATATTACAATATTTCTATTTTATACTTTTTAAAGTCTGCCTTTTTGAATATTATTGTGCCCCAATTCAAAAGCAAGCCGAAGTGGCGGAATTGGTAGACCTGTCTGCCGACAGGCAGGCGCGCACATTGACATAATGATAATAGTATATGCTTTAAAAAGTCAAATCCGAAATTATATATATGTGGGTATGACTGCAGATATTGCTAAAAGGTTTGTGAGACATAACAAAGGTTATGAAAGGACGACTCGTCCATACAAACCTTTTAATCTGATTTATCAGGAAGTTTTTACTACAAGGGTAGAAGCAAGAAAGAGAGAAAAATATTTAAAATCAGGAGTTGGTAAAGAATTTCTGAGATCTATTGAATAATGCCGAAGTGGCGGAATTGGTAGACGCGCACGACTCAAAATCGTGTTCCTTCGGGAGTGTGGGTTCGATTCCCACCTTCGGTACTATTTAAAGCCTGTAAATATTGATTTACAGGCTTTTGTATTTAATAAGGGACAACTGAGAGACAAATTGAAAAGTCTTATCAAGGTCCGATGAGGAAATAATAGCATGCGACTTTTTAAAGATAAATTAGTGTTGTAAGCGGTACAAAAATCCTTTAAATAAATAATCTTCATTGAAAATTCCCTTTAATTTGTAGAAGTGGAGACTTTTATAGGAATAGTACAGCGGGTGACTTATCATAATCCTGAAAACGGATGGACAGTTTTACGTGTAAATCCGGTGAAATGCCCTCACGAAGTTAAAACGGTAACCATCCACCAGGCCAGTGTATTTGCAGGAGCTACAATGGAATTTGAAGGAGAATGGCAACAACATCCTAAATTTGGAGAACAGTTTAAAGCCCATAATGTAATTGAAAAAAAACCAGCTTCTGCTTCCGCTCTGGAAAAATATATTGGTTCAGGATTAATCTACGGCGTTGGTCCGAAAATAGCCAGACGCATCGTACATTACTTTGGAAAAGAAACCCTGGAAATTTTTGAAAATAGCATTGAACGGTTAACCGAGGTTCCTGGAATTGCTCAGACAAAACTAGCCCAAATCACATCTTCCTGGACGGAACATCGTGAGATTAGAAACGTCATGCTGTTTCTGCAGGAATACGGTGTGAGCACATTATTTGCAGTTAAGATTTTCAAGAAATACGGTAATGATGCTATCAAAATTGTTCAGGATAATCCTTATCAATTATCTAAAGATATATATGGTATTGGTTTTTTCTCCGCAGATAGTATTGCGCTTAGTATGGGCATCGAAAAAGATAGCCCAAAGCGGATCAGAGCTGCGATTACCCATGTGCTAGCAGCCAGCAGGGATCAGGGGCACTGCTACCTGGAGCTTGAGCATATCAGCAACGAAGTTGAAAAACTGCTGAAACAGGATTTTAAGGAATTGATTGAAACTGAAGTTGCGGGGATGGAACGCGATCATGAACTTAAAACCCGGTTAAATAAAGAAGATGCTGTAAAATGTTATTACTCAAAAACGCTCTATTACGATGAACTACAAACAGGAGAAATAGTCAAAAAATTTATTGTTAATAAAGTAAGCGCTGATATTGCCCGTATTGAAAAGTGGTTATTTAGTTATAATAAACTTCAAGAATTCCCTCTTAATGATGAACAATATAAAGCTGTTTTGGGTGTGATGCAACATGCTTTCTCCATACTTACAGGTGGCCCGGGATGTGGTAAAACGACCACTACGAAAGCAATGGTAAGATTGCTAAAGGCAATGAAGAAAAGAATTACTTTGGCAGCTCCTACGGGACGTGCAGCACAGCGCATGTCGGAAGTGATCGGAGAAAATGCTCAAACTATTCACAGGTTGTTGGTCTGGCAACCTGCATCCGGTCAGTTTAAGAAGAATCAGGAAGAGCAATTAGAAACTGATTTTATCATTATTGACGAGTGTTCTATGTTGGATATATCACTGGCGGCAAGTTTATTGAGAGCGATTCCTTCAACAGCTCAAATCCTTTTTATCGGCGACGCCAATCAATTGCCATCTGTAGGGGCAGGAAATGTATTGAAAGACCTCATTGACAGTCGAAAAGTTCCTATATTTCAACTTACTAAAGTATTTCGTCAGGCTCAGCAAAGTCAGATCATCAAATATGCCCACCAAATTAACAATGGATTAATACCGAAAATAGAATCTCCAATTAATCAACCTGAAATCTGGAAAGAGAAAATGGATTGTCTGTTTTTTGATTCAGAAGAAGCGACCTTAGATCAAATGAATTTTATCAGTAAAATCCGTACCTCAATGAAGTATTTGATTAAAAATGAGGGAATTGCCTTTGTGAGAGAAAGGGCGCCAGATGGTATTGATGACACTTATAAATCAGTCACGTTGGAAGATGATTATTATATTCAATCTACTTCACCTCAGGAAATAGAGGATATTCGAAAACAAGGTGTGCGTTCATACATCTTTTCTGTTCCAAAAGATTTTCTTCACGCCGATATTAATGCTCTGTTAAAATCAGATAGTCATGCTTCAGCATTACAAGAGGTATTAAATACAATTCATCCCTGGTCATCTTTGCATTATGGTTTTACAGCTTCGGAAATGATTGTTCGTTTGTATTCGCAAACAATTGAACAGAGGGTAGGGAAAGGGTTTGAAGTTCAAATATTATCTCCAATGACAGTAGGGAGTCTGGGAACTCGAAATTTAAATCAGTTCGTTCAATCAGTGTCTAACCCCGAAAATAGTAACAAGCCAGTTTTGCAATTGGGAGAACGGCTATTTAGATTGGGTGACCGGGTAATTCAACGAAGAAACAATTACGATCTGGAGGTATTTAATGGCGATATTGGAGAAATAAGCTTCATAGATAATCAGGATATGAATTTAACGGCCATATATAAAAATGGAGATGAAATCAGGAATGTTCATTATGCAAAACAGGATATTATGGATCTCGATTTGGCCTATGCCATTACGATTCATAAATCACAGGGAAGTGAATTTGATATAGTCATCATTCCTCTGGTCATGCAGCATTTCACGATGTTGTATCGCAATTTGATTTACACAGCATTAACCCGTGCGAAAAAAATGGCAATTTTTGTCGGGACGAGAAAAGCTCTTGGAATAGCTGTTAAAAACATTGACAACAGAACCAGGAAAACAATGTTGAAAGAAATTGTACAAGAATAATTCTTGGCCTATACCACAAGTTTAGCCTGTCCTAGTAAATAATCTCTACGCAACTAAATGTCTGCTCAAATATAGCAGATCCACATACCAATATTAATAATTATCACTCGCAGTATGCGAGCGATTGAAAGGCCAGTTTTTTGTTGATTGTCCATTCCTATGCTCAAATTTGCTTCTGAGCAAGTAAGATAATTAATTTTCAACACATGCCAAAAAAGCAAAAGACCGGATTCTACTCTACAACCGGAGCTGAAATGACACCCAGATAACGCCCCATCCAATACGGTAAAAGCCAAATATCTCCGGGAGTTTGAGCTCCGGAACCGTTTCCCCTGTGATCCAATGCAAAACGATTCCCATTATGTTTCTTAAAACCAGTTTCAGCAGGAGATAACACTTCACTTGTAAGCTGGTTTCGAAAGTTTTTGGGAAGGATTTCAATGTCATGACGGTGCGAGTTTTCAATTTTCCAGCTTATGGGATCGATGGGGTGTTTCTTTAACCACCAGATAGATTCATCCAGATCGAAATCTTTTGCGCCTGTCATAGCATAGGTAAAATTCCATACAGGTTCTTTTTCCGGGCGCTCTATATTCCAGTGATCTCTGATGGCTTCTTTGTATTTTAGTTTCAGTTCTTCATTAAATGCATAGGGATATAAACTCCAGTAACCCAGAAAATACATCTCATCATCAGAATGGTTCCATTCACCGGATAGCATTTCAGCCCAGCTTTCAATTTTACTATCGCTGCTGTCTCCTACCATTCCGATCTCTTTCATAGGTCTCATCAGGTTATCAAGATAACCGTGTTCTTCAATTAGTTCGAATGCTTTATTTTTATATTTTTCATCCTTTGTAAAGTGGTATGCAGCCTGTAAAAATGCAATTATATTGGATGAAGTAAGCTTTCTGTCACCAACAGATGGAGGAAAGTTATTGGTGTATTCCGGGTTCCATTTTCCCCATGTAGTCGGTTTCTTATTCCAGTCAACCAGGTAGAGATCATTGCTGTAGATGTGCTCTGCAATACCTACAACAAGTTTTTTTGCCCTGTTTTTCCATTCTAGATTATCTGCTAAATCAACGAATAGAGACAGTGCAAAGAAATGACCTACAGCCTCATCACTACTTGTAGTAGATTTCCACACCCATCCTTTATCTGTTCCTTTTCGCCATGGCGAGCTTTCAACATCATAACCGCTCTCTTCGAAAAGGTGGCGCGTTTGTTCACTTAATGCATTGGTATAACCTGAGGATTCATAACCCATTACTTCAAATGCCCTTGCCGGTAATCCTGGGACACTTGTAATCGAATAAAGTCGTTCAAATCCCATGGAGCGCTTCTTTGCAGTTTTCCCATGCTTCGGGATCTTTGGTAACTGCATAACGGAACAACTGACCGCCCAGATACATACCTGTCCAAAGGCCATCATTATCCGAGTCGTAAATGGTTAACTGACTGAGATTGCCATTTTTCATACCATGTCCTGTAGAGCTAAATCCATATCGAATGAAATATTTACGCGTTAATTTCTCGAGCGTCATGGCCTTATCGCAAAGGGTCATTTCTTCAAAGCATATTTGGCCCAGTCCCCGCTTTGTTAATATGAGTACACTTCCTTCGGGACCAGGCTCGATATCTTTTACATTATTATCGGGAAGCCAGCGCTGAGATGAGTAGTAGTCGTATTTATTATCCTTGTTAAGTCTATATGCGCCCCATATGGAGCCAAACCAAAGTGAACCATTTATCTCTTCCACATCGGTAATTTCCGGCCATGGTACTTTGGTTACCAACTCACCTTCTGGTTGTCCAAGGGCATTCAGCCATTGATAACCTTTGTTGGTGCCTACTACGATCTTAGATCCTTTTTCTGTAAACGTAGCGCTGGTAATACCCGTTTGCTTATAAATCTGGTTTAACTTTTTCGTCTGAGGATTGAAGATTGATATAGAATATGTCGTTACTACAAGGAAGTTTTTCCCTGTTTTGTTGTATTTAATTGAAACTATTCCGTCAACTGAACTGTTCCAGATTTTTCTGCCTTCGTAATTTAGATAGATTATATTGTTATCATCGGAAATTAGAAAGTCGAAATTATCACCCCCGGCAAAATTTTCAGGTTTATTTAACCCGTGTTCAATATACAGGTTTCCAGCCCACGCATTTGAAAAAATGGCTTTATCATCTGTATAAACAAACTGGTTCTGATAGGAGATAAGGCCACATATATTTTTATCCATCATATGGCGATATGTTTTCTCTGGCACCAATGTCCCTGGGGCAAGCAAATGCCCATTGTAAGGAAACATTAGTTGGTCCGAGGAGGTGATTTGTATATTTTCGTTGCGATCAGCGGCAACATGATAGAGTTTTGTTTCCTCATTTTTATTTTCATCGAAATAATACTTGATGCTATAATCCTGCAAATAAGGCTCATCCTGATATACTTGCTGGCCATTTTCATTGGTGATGGCTGCCGGTTCTTTTTGGCTCGAATTTGAAGAACAGGCAGTGGAAAAAATCCACGCAATTACAATTGCTTTAATTTTGGTGTTCATTTTGGGTTGGTTAATGTTACTATCTATCTGGTTTTTTTGCTAAACAATAAAATGAAGGTTAGTCCATTTTATTTTTATATTGAGAGACTAAATGCCTTTCAATGTTGTTTAGTTAAGGAAATTATGGCCTTACCTCTCCCCACCTAATCCGGTGGGCAGGTCTTCACCCTCTCCAGAGAGGGATAAGAGGTGCTTACCTAAACAACATTGAATTACCATTATAAATCATTACTCCTTAATATTCACTCAAAATCAATATACCGATTTTACTTTCTGGCGCCAAATTTTGGGTCATCGGATATTACTTCAATACCACTTAATAATGGCAAACTGTCAGCACTGTTTGAATATAATTTAATTACAAGCTTATCTTTGACAGATACTCCTTTTATTGTTTTTGTCATCAGTTTATCAACACCTCCCGCCTCTTTGGCAATATTAAAATCATTTAAAACATTTTTACCCTGAATATCCACATTAAATACTCTTGAATCAGCCTTAACGCGCTCTATCTCTGCAAAATATAATTTTACAGTATAGGAAGAACTATTTGTGGATTCCCTGGCTAATGTAACAACGACTTCCTGAGCTCCATTTAATGCAGAGGCAGCTACATATGCATGGTTTTCCGTTTCAATGTTAAATGAATTTGTGCGGATGTAACCGACTTTTTTATCATTAATATCACTGCTAAGTGTTTTGTGCTGCATCACATATGCGGTATCTGCTGTGGCAAAAGTTACCTCCACAGGTATATCCGGGCTATTACCTCCAACACTCGGGTAATCGAGCCATAGTGTATTGTTGTCAGCCATTCTGTCTCCTGGAGCGCCGAAATTTAAACCTACCTGTTTCACCGGTTGACCGTTCCATTTAATTTCGTTATTTGTCCAGTATTCAAGCCGCGGCATATAGACAAACGAGAGCGAAGTTTGATTTTGATATGAACATGAGCAGGTTCTCGTATAATCCGGGGCGTTGAGTACACCATTGGCGGCAATTAAATTTGACGTACACCCTGATTTGAAACCTCCCAGGTTACCGGTCCCTCCCATATTATTTAAATCGTAGAAACCCGCAGCGCCTGATCTGAATGAAAGCAGGTGCTCACTTCCGATAATGTAATTACATCCATAAGTTCTCGTATAGGTCCATTGTACCTCCTCGCCAGTAATTGGGTCGGTGCGTTGTATCGGTTCACCAGTTTCAATATCGTAAGCAAAATCATCAACAATGATCTTTTTGCCATGAAGAATCGGAGGATTATAATAATTAAACTTTTTATCCCATAAAATCTTTCCATCCGAAGCTCTGTGGGCAATCATTCGTTCTCCCGGTTCTCCTTTTACCATATCTCGGGATGGACGGGTGGCTTGCAATAGAATATCGTATTCCTTACTGTAGCTCAGCCAACTGCCAAAGGTCTCGGTATTATTTTGCCAAATAGTATCTCCTGTTTGGATATTAAATGCCGTAAGTGTAAAATCTCCTTCCACATCAATACCTCTCCGGGAAAGTACGTTTTGCATGGATACAGGTATTTTATCGATGGCAAAAATTGTATTTTCATTGGAAGTTATCGAATTGTGAATGAACCCGTATTTTGATTTCGCCGCCCATTTCATTTTAATGTCGTGTCTGTCAGAAACTACAATACTCTGGCTTGCGCTAAATCCATATTCCTTAAATCCTCCGGTTCGTTCATTTGCAGCCTCTATCAACTCAACATACGCCTGTATCTCTTCGGCAGATTTAAGGCTTTTTTGAACAATTGCTCCGTATTTAACGAACTCTGCCCCGGCAATCAGGTTTTCTCCCGAAACACCCAGGTATCCCCACTGATTTCTTTCGTGTTTGGGAATTCTAATGGTTTTGGTCAATTCTCCGGTCTCTATATCAATGATATGACAAGAGTAGCCCTGAACAACATAAACATAATCATCGGTCACAACAAAGTTTGTCCCTCTCGAATTTACGCCGGGAAGGTGTTCCTGGTTATAAGCAGTGTTCAAGGGATCATCTGAATACGATTCGTTGTAGTACATACCGTAGGTACCGAGCGTCTCGAATGTTGTTTTCCACAAAGGGCGACCAGTATAAACGTCTCTCGCACTGATACTTTTTAAGCCCTGGATGATCAGCTTGCCATTCATAATTTGTTCCGGCGGTCCATGTCCGTGCCTTGGCAATACCTCCATATTAGATATCCCCCCGAACCAGAGTACGCCAAGTGGAAGTTTCACGAGATCATCATCAGATTTAATGGTGTTGCTGATATCACCATAGAGGTGCGTCCAGTTTGCAGATCCTTTTGGGGCGCCTTCACGTGAAAGCAGGAGTTTATCAGAATTATTTCCTACTTCCTTTAATCCATCCAGTGCCGCTGATTTTGCATAGGTAGAGATGCCTTTAACGTCATTAGAGCTTCCATTAATCCATATTTTACCACCAAAAGGACGGGTTGAGGCATATATCTTTTGAAGCAGTAAATTTGAATTATTTGCGGTGTATTCGTCAATATTTTCCACAACGGTCAGGGAAGAAAAATATGGAGCAAAATCGATGCTTTCGGGTGTCCCCTGAAGAAATGCTACTTTATTTGCCTTGAAGCCCATTTTGTCAAATTTCTTTCTAAGCTCATAAACCTTTGAGCTGCTTTCTACTACTGCAACTATGGAAAGGTTGGTTTGCTGAGCCAGAGATGCTAATAATCCGGGATCGTTACCTCCAAAATACAAAGCATAGCCCTCTGTTATGTTGGTGCCTTCAATAATTTCATCGGCCTTTAGTTTTGATGATTTAGAAATTTTAAAGGATTTTGGCTGTGAATAAATTTCGACACTGCTTTTAGGTTTCTCTGCCCCAAATGCCAGTATTTTACCATCCATGGTAACAGCAATGATCCTGCCATTGGCTGCAATTAATCTTCCGATATCACCTTTTACTTCCTTCGTCCAGGCGATAGTTGCAGTATCGCCGGAAAGCTGAATTGCTGTTATACTATTTTTGCCTCCGGCATACAGACGATTTCCTGACTGTATCAGATCCCCCGAGGCATCGGCATCAAGCTTCCAGACTATTTCTTTTGGATTCCTTGGGTCTCGTGCTACAATCGATTTCCCTGAGAAATAAAACATATCCTCACTCAGGACGGGATGTTTTTCCATAACTCCGGAAACTCTTTCACCTGTATTGGTATCGTAAATAATCGTGTTTCTGTCGCGGTGGTGATTTACAAACCAGTCATCCCTGGAGGAGACAAAGGCACCACCACTTTTGTTATATTTATTTATATAATAATAATTTTGCTCTCCTGTGCGCTTGTCAAAACATCCGGGAACAGAACGCCCCCCGGGAATAAACAGGTTATTGCCATTTACAGCCATCGTGCCCTGGGGCGCAATTCCGGCAAACGAATAGGCACTATGAGGTTGTTTTATGTAATCGGCGCTGGTGCCGTCATTACTCCATATTACTCCACCGTTTTTTGCATCGAGCGCGTAAATAAATGTGCCCATCGAGGGCCAGATACTTGCAGCAAAATAGGCTGTGCCATCATGGATAACCACACCACCCCGTGCCGGCCATGTGGAAATAAGTCGCTTATTTCCAAGCATTTTTCTATCAGCAGGTCCACCTCTGAATTTCCAGTTTAATGCTCCTTTATCTGCAGAGATACAATAAAGATATCCATCGTCGCTGGTGAAATAAATACTTTTATTATAATAAGATATCGGTAAGCGAACCGGACCATCAGCATAATAGGACCAGAGCTCTTTCCCGGTCTTGCTATCCATCGCAATAACTTTATCCTGATCATTGAAGCCAATATATAGGGTGTTTCCAACAGCAATAGGTTCAAATACTTTATCAAATTGCATTAAATCATTGTTCAGCGGATCATCCCAGACCTGATCACGTGGTGTATAATGTTTGGTCCATTGCAGATATAGATTAGCTGGTAACTCTTCCACCCTTGATGCCGTTCTTCCCGCATCGTATCGCCAGGTAGGCCAGTCATCAGCAAATATTATAGTTGGCATTGCTATAATTATAAGCATGATTATAGTGAGTCTTAATTTACCAGTCATATCTGTTTTGTTTATAAAATTTTACTTTGGCCAAAAATAACCATTTTATGCCTGCAATTTTAAATTTTCCATTTCAATAATTCTATCCGCATAAGCAAATGCTTTTTCGTCATGAGTAACTAGCAGTACAGTTCCTCCGGACTTGCTGAATTCTATCAGTTTATTCAGTACAATTGATGCATTTTTATGATCCAGATTTCCGGTTATCTCATCAGCAAGAATAATTAAGGGATTGTAAAGTAAAGCACGGGCCAATGCAGTTCGTTGTTTTTCTCCGGCGCTCAGTTCGGAAGGTGTATGATGCATGCGTTCTTTTAGTCCCAGTGATTCAATCAATTCAAGCGCTCGTTCATCAGGAACCTCAGATTCATGTGCCAATGAGGGAATTTTGATATTTTCAATGATAGAAAGATATGGGATCAGGTGATATTGCTGAAATACAAATCCAATATTTGCAGCTCTGAATTTAGCCATATTCTCAGTTGATAATTCATACAAGTCCTGGTTATCGATGAATATTTTCCCTTCCTGAGGGTGTAACAATCCGCCAACTGTTAAAAGTAGGGTGGTTTTTCCACAACCGCTGGATCCTTTTACAACAACAAATTCACCTTTTTCAACAGATATATTTATATCATTGAGCGCTTTTACAATATTGTTTCCCTTGGTATAAGTTTTTGTTACATTTTCTATTTGAATCATATTTTTTCCCTAATGCGATAATGATTTAATTCTATAATGATTTAATGGTGAAATGTTCCAATGTTCCACTATTTATATTTGCATCATATCATTCTTCTCTCAAAACATCTGCGGGGTCTTGTCTGGCAGCCAATGTGGCGGGGAGGTAGGCTGCTATTAATGCCAATAGCGGGGCGAATACCAAAACCAATAAGAGTAGATTTATATTGAATAATTCCAGAGTGAATTGTCCTCCCATAATGCTTCCAGTTGTGAGCCCAATCAGGTATCCCACGATAGCACCAATAAGACCAATAATGATGGCTTTTAGCAAAAACAATTTCATTATTTTCCATTCCTTAACCCCAACTGCCCGGAGTATGCCTATTTCGCTTCTTCTCTCTCTCACATTACCAATGAACAGAAAAACAATCCATATGGCGCTTGCAAAAAGTATTAAAGGAACCAGAATCGAGGCAAAGTTTTCCTGTTCCTTTCTAAGATCGAGTCTATGTTTTTTTTCTGCTTCAATAGCTTCTAAAGCCTCCCGAGCTGCCCTGTCTCTTGCTTCTGCCCTCATCAGTACTTTGCTTCCTTTTTCAATGACCTGTGTCCCGGGGAGTACGCTATGAACTTCTTCCCTTACGGCAGCAAGACTATTCCCTGCGCAGTGGCACTTTAATGCTTGTATTGCATTGATCTTACCCTGCTTTTGAAGGATTTCCTGAGCTTCATTTAAATCTATCCAGGCAGTAATATCATCTTTATTTCCTCTTGCTTCATTACACTTTCTCACGGTAAATGTGCGTCCTTTAAGTATCACCTTATCGCCTTCATTTATTTGCATGCTTTTGTGCAGCTCATAGCCAAGGATTATTGTGCCTTTTGGAACTGCAACCAATATTGGTTCTTTGGGATTTTTATGCAGGAAGGGTACTTCTCCTCTGATGCCGGTAAGAATCACAGTCCTGTGCTTTTCGGGCCAAATTATTTTTTCCTGAAGGCTGGGGAGCAGGTGTCTGATAAATACACTGCGGGAATTTGCCAGGCTGTCAACGTAGCTTTCCGGCATGAGTTTAGCTGCAAAATCATCTGCATACAGATCACTAAGGTTTTGGCCTTCTGGGAGAATAAGTAAATTAAAACCCAGCTTTTTAGTTATTTTTCGGTAATCATCCTCCAATACAGCCAATCGCTCCCGTGTCTCTTTCTCTTTCGTGGACACCAATTTTTCAGTCTTTAAATCGTGCACCTTTAGCATTGTTAAAGCGCCGGTGATTGAGGTGACTGCAAAGACTACGGACAACAATCCGAGGAGAAAATTTAGTTTCCTTCTTTTTATTTCCTTGATAACAAGCAAGCTGATTTTCATGTGTTTATAAACTTGTCAGGCTGATATTACGATTGGCTTTTTCTTCTCAATATAAATGAAGCAAATGTGATTATGACCATAAGCAGCGCAATGGTCAGGAGAGAATTTCTCAATAGTGGGCTCATGAAGCTACCCTGTTCTTCAACAGATACAGTGCTACTCAAGATATCCTTATTTTCCACCGGTAAAATTTCAACTACCTCAATTTTCTCAGGGATATTTTCGGGTGTATCTTCAACTTCAGCTACAATATTTTCTTCTACTTCTACTGTTACTGTGGGTTTTTCTTCAATATCTTCATCAAGTGAAACAAATTCAAAAACACCGGTTATATCCGGGATTTCCTCTTGCTGAATCCACGAGCTGTCTCCTATTGCGATATTCCAGTCAGCTTTAAGCAACAGGTCTGTGCCCGGGTTATCGTCCTTTATTGTGCATGAGCACCATCCAATAATTGCGCTGCAGGCTATTTCAATATTTTTATGTTTAATGCCATTTCCCGCTAGTGCATACAAAGTCCTGCCCTGTCCGAAGATTGGAAAAGCCAGGGGAACGTTGTTAAACAGTTTTAAATCTGCTTCCGTCCCCAATAGTATCTCAATGAAAATCTCTTCCACCGGGTCGTTTCTGTCTATTTTGATCAGTGAAAAATTCACACCGGTATTTATAACTTTAATATCCAGAAGATTTCCAGCCACATCAGTAGCTGTTTCAGAGAGCTTCAGATTTTCGGATAATACCTGTAACTCATCTTGAAGTATTTTGAATTGTTTCGCGTCTCTTTCGGCATTGCCACTTTCGAGAAATAACCATACCGCCGCATCTCCTTTTTGAATATTTTCAAGCGCCTGCTGTCTTGATGGAGAATCAACAATTTTCTTTGCATTATCTTCTGTAAGTTCCCCTTGCCATATAGTGCCGGATATTTTATGTTCCTTTGGGTATAACAGTTTTATAATCGGATAATCTTCATTTTCAGCATTTGCTGATTGATTTACTACCGTTTCAATTACCATGAGATTAGCCGGGCTTTCGGATGATGATGAATTTTTCAGGTATTCAAGCGCCTGTTTTTGTGAACTGTTCAGGTTGCCATCATGAATAACCTCGACGCGATAAGCATATGCAGCCCACATTTCCAGTGCATACCTGAATACGGGTGTTGAACAACTTAGAACAGGTGTAATATAACCGAGGGCTAATACCAGGAATATTAGTG
Organism: Bacteroidota bacterium; assembly: GCA_024280115.1. Taxonomy (GTDB): domain Bacteria; phylum Bacteroidota; class Bacteroidia; order Cytophagales; family Cyclobacteriaceae; genus JAAUQL01. The sequence continues at coordinate 14,427 of JAJRQT010000186.1, forward strand.
TTTTTTTTAAAAATGTACTTCCAAATTGTCTCATATTATTATAATAATCATAATGAAGCTAATTTGTTTTAAACCACAAAATTAATATTGTTTTTTAGATTAAAGTTGGCAATGGTAATAATTAAAATATTAGTAAGAATTTGTTGAATATAATAGGTCAATTATATTGGCTTTTTTTACAATGAAATTAATAATGATCATTTTTAAACCATCGATTTTTAGATGCGTGGGTTTGCGAATTTGTTTGACGAAATTCCCAAAGTTAAAAATGGCCAACATAAATAGAATGTATTTTAATTTTACTTAAATTGAACGATTCTAATATTTTTATAAATTGAAGAATTTCCATGGAGAATTTTCAACTTACTTCAAGCGTATTTCTCTTACTGATAATATTTGGTTTCAATTCATCATGCAATTCGAAAACTGAAAAACAATCCAATCAAAAACCCAATATCATACTGATTATGGCAGATGATCTAGGCTATGAGACCATTGGCGCCTATGGTAGCAAAATGTATCAGACACCCAATCTGGATAAAATGGCTAAAGAAGGCATGATGTTCAGCCATTGTTATTCTATGCCGCTGTGTACACCAACCAGGGTACAGCTGATGACTGGGAAGTACAATTTCAGAAACTACATTGGCTTTGGAATACTGGATCCAAAAGAACGCACCTTTGGACATTTGATGCAGGAAGCAGGATACAAGACCTGCGTTGTGGGGAAATGGCAATTGTTGGGGAACAAAAAGCAGCGTGAACTTGCCGGTGGGCGCATTGGCTCATGGCCAGATGAAGCCGGTTTCGATGAGTATTGTCTGTGGCAAATCGATGATCGCGGTTCACGGTATAAGCATCCAACATTGTCGATTTCTGGTGAAGGGACCAAAACGTTTGACGGAGGATATGGACCGGATGTATTTGTTGAGTACATCGAAAATTTCATTGAAAGTAATTCTGACAAACCTTTCTTTTTATACTATCCAATGGTACTCACGCACGACCCAATGGTGCCTACACCGGGACATCCGGATTATGCTGATGAAAAAGCCAATAAATCGAACGATCCGAAATATTTTGGAGCAATGGTCAATTATATGGACAGCATCGTTGGAAGAATAGTGGATAAATTGGAAGAACAGAATTTACGGGAAAATACCCTCGTCCTTTTTATTGGTGACAATGGTACGGACAGGGATGTGACCTCCACTTTTTTAGGAAAACCATTTAAAGGGAATAAGGGATATACCAATGACGCGGGGACGCATGTGCCATTTATTGCAAGCTGGCCGGGCAGAATTAAGCCAGCTTCCATCAACGACAACCTGGTGGATTTTACAGATTTTTTACCTTCCATTATGGAGGCTGTAAAAGTGGATATTCCAAAAGGATTTGTCACTGATGGATTGAGTTTTTATTCCCAATTGATTGGAAAAGCTGATAGCGTCAGAGATTGGGTTTTCTGTCATTATGATCCTCATTGGGGGAAGTTCACCGCCAGCCTGTTTGTGCACAATAAAGAATGGAAGCTTTACGGAGACGGAAGAATTTATAACATCAGTGAAGATCTGCAGGAATTAAACCCAATAGATGAAGTAGCATTGAATCCGGAACAAAAACAAATCATCAAAGAGTTTAAAATGGTTTTGGCTGAGATGAAATAAACATAGATTTCAGAATTATTTTATAAAACTGGTGATAAACAGTTGTCAATAATTATTAAAACAAGATGAAAACAAAAGCACTCAATACCATACCTTTATTTTTTATTGCATTGTTATTTACGGTTTTATTTATAAAATGCAATCCTAAAGAGGACATTCCAACGGACCCGCCCAATATATTATACATCATGAGCGATGACCATGGTTATCAGGCTATTAGCGCCTACAACGATAAGCTTATCCAAACTCCAAATTTGGACCGCCTGGCAGATGAGGGAGTAATCTTCAGAAATAGTTTTGTGACCAATTCAATCTGCGGGCCCAGCCGTGCCGTGATGCTTACAGGAAAGCACAGTCACCTCAATGGCATGCTTGACAACAGTACGAAATTTGACGGTTCGCAGCAGACTTTCCCAAAGCTACTTCAAAATGCAGGTTATCAGACTGCAATGGTTGGCAAGTGGCATTTAAAAAGTGACCCGACAGGTTTTGATTATTGGAATATACTTCCCGGGCAGGGACAGTATTACAATCCCGATTTTATTGAGATGGGAGAAAAGAAGCAAATTGAAGGTTATGTGACTAATATAACAACTGACATTGCATTGAATTGGCTCAACAACCGGGATACAAAAAAGCCATTCTGCCTGTTGCTTCATCATAAAGCTCCACACCGGACCTGGCAACCGGACACAACTTATTTGGCTTCGTTCCTCAAAAATCAATACCCTGTACCCGATAATTTTTTCGATCAATACGAAAATAGACAGGCAGCTAAAGCGCAGAGATTAAGTATTCGACAAAACGATATGGACTTGGTCTATGACTTGAAAATGCAAGACGATGAAAACAAGGTTGAAACTCGATTTAAATGGCGGATGGACCATACAGCGAGAATGAATGATGCACAAAGAGCAGCCTGGAAAAAGCATTATGACCCAATTGTTCAGAGATATTTAAAAGATACACCGAAAGGAGATAATTTATATCTGTGGAAATACCAGAGATATATGCAGGATTACCTGGCTTGCATACGTTCTGTGGATGATAACGTTGGGAGGGTATTGGATTATTTGGATGAAAATGGATTGAGGGATAATACTTTGGTTGTTTATACCTCTGATCAGGGTTTTTATCTCGGTGAACATGGATGGTTTGATAAGCGGTTTATCTATGAAGAATCCTTCCGCACACCGTTGCTGATGCGTCTTCCCAAAGGATACCGAAAAAGAGGCGAAATTAACCAGTTGGTACAAAACATAGATTATTCGGCAACGATATTAGATATAGCTGGAATTGCTATCCCAAAAGACATACAAGGTATATCAATGAAACCAATATTGCTTGGTGAAGACACCGAATGGAGGGATGCATTATATTATCATTATTATGAATTTCCCAATGAGCACATGGTAAAAAAACACTATGGCGTCAGAACAGAAAAATATAAGCTGATTCATTTTTATGATGATATCGATGTGTGGGAATTATATGATTTAGAAAAAGACCCAAATGAAATGGACAACTTATTTGGGCAATCGCAATACGAGGATACCATTAAAAAATTGAAAATTAGACTATCAGGACTTCAGGAAGAATACCGGGATACAAGCATGGGAAAGTCAGGGGCATCGTGAAGAATATTTATGAAAAATAAATTGAGGAAATTAAATTTACCTATCATGAATTTTTATATAATCCGTACTTTCACAATCTATTAAGCATAATAAAATTGTTAAGATATAGGATGAAAACTGATTCAATAAAAGCTTATTGCCATAACTGTAGTTCAACGGTCGGACAGCTCAGCGATAGGACCGATGAAATGGTTACCGCAGTTTAAGATTGCCCCAGATGCGATTTGAATTATTGTGATCAATGTAGCTATGAAAAGAAAACTGATGATGGATTATCTTCTCAGTATTGTTTGCGCTGCAATAGCGAAATGGATAAAGTAATGTAAACCGAGAATATTTTGACAAAGAAAAAAATACGATTCGGCATATTGGCTCCCAAATATAATTATTCCCTTAGTCCTTATCTGGATTTATAATTTTCAAAGTGTCCTATTTGTGAAAATAAAACTGGTCAGCGAAAGCTTCCTCTTCTCATATTTATCTATCCTGAACAATTGATATCTCTTAATTATACACACCGGTATTGTTCTAATTGTGATTTACTGATCGGCAACAAGCATGAGATTGAGCACTTCCTGACTATCTTATTTTCTCAACACAATCCTGACGTTATTGGAAACGATTATGTAATTATAGGTACGGTTGAAAAAAAATCATATCGTACAGGACTCAAACAGGCACAAATGATTGATGAGACAATCAATAATACGCACGATTTTAAAAATTACAATGACCTGCGAGTGACTATGACCGGTTGGTTCCACAATGATCAAACTCCTCCAACCTTACCTCCATCACCGTCAACGGAATGGATTAAATAATACAATATATTCGCGATCTTACTAGAAACTCCTAAAAACTTTACTAATCTCTAAATTTCTGATCGGGATGATCGCTGGGCCGGAGCTTCGCCCTGGCTCGCTCATGATCCGGCAATGATTTGTTGTAGGCCGAACCAAAACCATTGGCCTGGTGATAGACATAATCTTTCCAGGGATCTTTTCCTTCAATTCTCGGATCTCCGGTTTCCTTGAGGTAATCGGTAAGCTTTTTGGATAAATCTGCCTTTACATCAGCATAGTCAGGATCGTTTGCAAGATTAGTGGTCTGCACGGGATCGTTATGAACATCATATAGCTCTTCTGCCGGCCTCTTCCCAAAATTCAGTTCGAAGTATTTGGGGATGGTCTCCTGGTTGTCAACAATAAATGTCTTGGTAGGACAAGCGTCAACATCACCATGATTGGTCTTATTGGAAGAAATAAAATTGGGCCCACCAGTTGGCCATCTGTCCGGCTTAAAATTTCTGATATACAAATAATCATGGGTGCGCATTGCCCTCGCGGGATAGGTCGCTCCCTCCGGGCGACAATAGGTATGCCGCTCCAATCCGGTAAATACCCTGTCCCTTGATGGTTCAACAATACCTTCTTTATCAGAAGCCAAAATGGAGATTAAACTTTTACCTGTCATCTCAGAAGGTATTTGCAAGCCAATAGCCTCCAGAATGGTGGGGGCAAGATCGGTGAGACTTACCAAATCATCAACCTTTCTGCCGCTTTTGACCTTTTCTCCCCAACGGATCGCCAGGGGCATATGCGTTCCCCAATCGTAGAGATTAACTTTAGCACGCGGGAAAGGCATACCATTGTCTGAGGTGACAATAACAATCGTATTTTCCAATTCCCCCGCTTGCTCTAATTCATAGACCATACCAGCCAAATGAGTATCAAACCACATGATTTCATAATAATAATCCATGATATCCTGACGTATAATCTCATTATCCGGCCAGAAGAGAGGGACTTCGACATCCGCTGATTTGAGATTTACTTCCTTTGCACCAACACCATATTGATATTCTCTGTGAGGTTCGGTGGAACCAAACCAAAAGAAAAACGGAGAATTTTCGGGTCTGTCTTTAAGAAAATCCTTAAAGTTTTCAGTATAATTTCTTTTATCTATTCCATAGGCGATTTCCTTTTCCAATCGGTCATTATATTCTTTAATTAGTGTCACTAAGAAAACGCATCTCTCGTTTTTGCAATATAATTATTTTAATATTTTATTGCACTCTTAATTTTCTGATTTCTGATGGATTTCGAACTAACTTTTAGCTTTTCCATTTCTGAACCAAAAATAATGA
>JAJRQT010000187.1 GCA_024280115.1 Bacteroidota bacterium
GAGGGTCAGCATGCTCCGGTGGCATTACTGATTTTCAAAACCAGGGGGTCAACATGTGCCGGATTGGCAAGAGCTAATTCGCTCAAAAACAACCGCCTTTTGTCCGGATTTCAGGGGGTCAGCTTAATCCGGATTATCCAATTCGTAGCCAAATTTAGAAAACGCCATTATACAAGACATTTAAATTCAAATTGCTGCTTAATTTATATTAATTATAATTCAGTTATCACCTTTGATATATGGAAAAAGGAAATTAGACAGCATGTAAAAATCAATAAATCACCCTACACAAATCCCTACACAATTAATGTTTAGGCAATAAAAAACCCTCACAGAACTAACTGAGAGGTTTTTTAGCAGTCTGGACGAGAACCAACATATCTGGTTAGACTTTGAACTGGTTAAGAAGCCAATAGAATGCAGTAAATATATCGTAGTGCACGAACTGCTTCACTTCTTAGAGTGCAAACACAACTACCGTTTTATTAGTTATATGGATAAATTTATGCCCAAGTGGAGGTTTTACCGTATGGATATGGAATCTGTTACCTTTTAGTCATTTGGATTGGAAGTATTAGTTGCTTACTCACCATCTGGATGATTTTCTTGCCACCTCGCAGTATTTTCTGCTTCCCATGCAATATCTTCATCTGTATCCAAATTCAAAGCACCTATTGAATCCAAGTAATCAAAATCATTAAGTTTGTTAACTAATTCAAAGTCATACCTTTCATCAGGTTTTACAATATCTTTATCAAGAAGGTAAGAATCCAATTGCTTTTGCTTGTCTAAGTAATAATCAATTATTCGTTCGGAAGAATGACCAGTATATGGCATAATTTGTTCCTTAGTTTTACCATATTTAAAAATTAATGTACTGACAAAGGTATGTCTTGCATGTCTGAATTTAATTTCTTTTGAAAGTGGAATAGGAGATGACCAAACCGCAGTAGAAGACCTTCCTCTATAACTCTTCTTTGTTATCGTTCTTTTAAATGGCATGCCATCCGTGGCATGAGATTTAATGAAATCACCAAATTTTTCATCCGTGTCTATCTTATTTTCAAAGTAGCAAATAATATCTTTTAGTAAGTTTGTTACATGCTTACCAGTATATAATGGTATATCATCATTTTGATACTTTTTAAAATATGCATCCAGTAATCCAGAGAACATCTGTTTTTTAGTTTTTAGCTGGTGGTATTGCCTAAAGTTATCTTTATAAAGTTTTTTTGTTACAATTTGACTAACGTCAGATATGCGTTGACCGCCAATTGCAAATGCCAGAAGAAATAATTTTTTCGCTGCCATCATTTGCTTAGATGGTATTTTATCATCAAAGTAGATTAAATCTAATTCAATAGGGTAAAGTGATTCAGGATTTACGATATTAAGCGTTCCAGAATAGGGGAAAGAATATTTTAAATCCGCATAATTCTTTTTCTTCACTGTACGGCAAAATGTCATAAATCGTCTCAACTTTTTTATTTGCTTGTAAACTGTATCATGATTGAGATAGGTAAATCTGTCATTTATTGGACCTTCTTTAAACTGGTATCCTAATAGAAACAATGTGAAATCTTTAAGTAACTTCGAATCGAAGTCCTTCATTTTTAACCTGCTTTAAGTTTATTATTGTAATTATTCAAGTGAACTAAAAGTGCTTCTAAGTTCTTTAAATCGTTTTCAACAAAAGGGTCTTTAAGAAATTCTTCTTTATAAACAGTGATGAAATCTTCTTCGTAAAACGAGTCAATAATAAATTCTTTCTTTTCCTTAATTTCTTTGAAAGATTTACCCAATGTACCCTTTACAAGTGCAACATTTAATTTGTCAATTCCGACTTCTTCCAAGTTATCTAATGCAACATCAACTTTGGTCTTAAACGATTTAATCTTACTGTTGATTTTTACTTTAGAACGGCTTATGCCATCCTTCAAAGAATATGATTTGGTTAACCAGTTACCATAATTATTTTCTTCAAAGTACTTAGGTTTTACTTTGAGGTTTGGGATTGGTATAGGATATTGTTTTTGTTTATATTGAACCTTGATAACAACTTGGTCTTCGCCATTTGTATCTGTTTGTCTTTTTAGCCTCACCAATGTATTACTCATATCAATAGGAACGTTATTAGGTACGTCCAATATCGCTATTTAAAGCGAATAAAGCAAGGTTAATATTTAAAAAAGTGCATTTAATGGTATAAATCGACATTTGTTAGAGTTCTGAAGGGGGCTCTTGATAATCAAGCACTTACGAAGTAAAATTTGTAAGTGCTTTTTTGTTGGGGTAAACAAAAGTGTAAACGAAGAGTCTTTTAATTCCATTCTTTTCTACCTATAAGATGATCAACTCAGACTTGTCGGGCAATATATATCGGCGCATTTAACGCCAAGCTAAATAATAATAGATTGCTCCTATATATCAATTATAGACGATATGCTCCTGAAAATAATCCATGTAATTGATAATGTAAAGATCAATATCTTCCGAAGCTACCACTCACTTGGTGAGGGAAAGACCGGAGTACACCATAAAAAAGTTTAACAACGAAGAACTGTCAAGCCCTATTATGTGAAATTTGCTACCTAAACATAACCAAATTACCACATCAGTGCATTGTTAATGACTATCACTCACTTTGGAACGTGTATTCACAGACCTATATTTAAGGATGGCTATAAGGTATGTGTGTCACAGACCATGGAATATAAAACTTCTTCAAGATGGGTGACTATTTCTACAATCAGCCATTAAAGATAACCTGGTTAAACCAAGACCTATGTTTTTTGCGAGATCATATTCGGTGTTTTTTCTTAAATCCGGTGTTATGATCCTGCAAACCTTTGATATATTCAATTACCGTGTCACAAGGCTTGTCTTTTATTTCATTTAAAAAGTAAAAAGACGATTTCATAACGACTTTTGGTCAAAGGACATAGCATACGGATTCTGGATTTACATTAATTTTGAGATATGCCATATTGGTGAAGTTGGCTATAGACCGGGTAGCCTCGACTTACCAATTGCAATAAATCGAGATCTAAAAAATTGTTGAACCCTTTAAATTATAATGTTATGGTACCGCATGACCCACCTGATGATTCTAATTTTCTTTTCAAGACATCAACTGAGAAAAGAAGATTGACATACCACTTTACAAAACGTGTTGTTCCCAAAAAACAGCATGACAAACTACTAGTCGCCACCTGGAATCTCACGAATTTTGGTTTGCAAAAAAGAACTTCTGAACATTTAAAAATTATGGCACATGTATTGAGCCGCTTCGATGTCGTGGCTGTACAGGAAGTCGCCGATAATCTGACACAATTTGAAGAATTGGTGAGCTATATGGATGGGAATTATAAAGCTATATTTTCTGATATAGCGGGTAATTACGAGCGTTTAGGTTATGTATATAATGCTACGAAATTAAAGAAAAGAGGTCTCATTGCTGAGCTGGCGATGCGTTCAAACGAACGGAAAAGAATAACCATTGAGGTGGGAGAGGAAAAAGAAGAAATGGATTTTGAAGGATTTAACAGGAATCCCTATATGGCAACTTTTATAGCCGGATCTTTTGAGTTTACACTCGTAAATGTTCATCTCTACTGGTCAGACACGAGAATGCGGCTCCTGGAAGCAAAAGCACTTTCTACATGGGCTAAAAAACGAAACTCTAAACCGGTAACACATCCTCCCTCAAAGGATATCATGCTTATTGGCGATTTCAATATCCCGAGTTTAAAAGACACAGACAAATATTATCGGGAGATAAAAGCCAACGGTTTGCAGGCCCCTATTCACGACACGGAGTACATTGGAAGCAATTTGGCAGGAGACAAAAGTTATGACCAAATCTTTTTCTTTCCACGGCATACAAGTGATGAATTTGATGAAGGAAAGATAGGTGTTTTTGATTTTGACAATGCACTTTTCAAGGAACTATGGAAAAATGATCAATCGCACAATAAACAAGAATTCTTTAAATACATCCGGTATTTTATTGCGGATCACCGTCCGCTTTGGGCACAATTTGATATAGGATAATTATGGTATTGTTTATTTGTCACAAAGGCCCAAGGCAGCAATGTTGAGAGCTTTTTTGTGATTGATCGGGCGGGTGTTTAATATCCTGATGATACAAATTTGTGATGGCAGGGAACTACTATTATTGCAACTCCATACTCACCCCTCGGTCCCCTAAAGGGGATGTGCCTATCTCTCATGGCGTTGGAATTTCCCGTTGAACCTCCTTAGAGTTATCCGCAGGAAACTCTGAGGCTCGAATATGAGTAGGGTTATTTACCCCAAGATATAGCCTAAACGTAATTACTTTTCCTCCTCACTGAAAAAAACTTTGAATCCCAGGGTGACCTTTCCAACTTTCTGTCATAAAGAGTAAACTTTTTAAACTACAACCTGTGTTTTTTACGGGATTCAATCCCGAATTTTTTATCTAAACTGAAGTTATGGTCATGTACATCATCAAAACATTCATTGCCGCTTATGCTAAAATGGCGCTCACGCAGGCTAAATTCATTCCCCGTCTCAATAAAATGGTTGCCACGTATGCTGGAATCATATCGGGCCTATGTGAAATCATTCCCGATCAAGCGGAAATCATCCTCAACCATGAAAAAATGACGGCCGACCACGCTGAAATCATTTTCAACCACCTAAAAATCATTCCCGACCTTGTAAAAATCACTTCCGACGGGTCGGATGCGGGAACAATTAAACCGGCGGAATTATTTAATTTTTTTATAACTAAACTTTTATGAAGTATGAGAAATCAATCGATTGACAGCAAATTACTTTTCGCACAAAATGCAATCAGTAATGCCCAAACCAACGCAGAGATCAAAGCTGCATTAGCAGCATTTGGTTATGACGACGCGAAAATGCAGGCTGGAGAAGCACTGTACGCCAGGGCGGCTGAATTACAGATCAAACAAGTAAAGGAATACGGTGAACAATTTGCCGCAACCGATGCGCTGAACGTGGCCAAGGCCACCATCAACAAAACCTATATGGTGCATTTGAAAATAGCCCGGATCGCCTTGCACGGAGACCGGGGAGCAGCGGAAAGTCTGCAGCTCAGTGGCAGAAGGAAGGAAACCCTCTCCGGCTGGCTCAAACAAGCGAAAGCGCTATATACCAATGCACTGAATTCTCCGGCAGTCCTGGAGGCCCTGTTGCAATTTGGGATTGCTAAAAAGGAACTATCAAATGGCCAGGCCCAGGTACTCAATGTGGAAGCCAAACTCAATGCCCAGCTGAAAGAAAAGGGCGAAGCCCAGTCAGCTACCCAACTGCGCGATGAGGCCTTTGATGAGCTGCAGGACTGGATGAGTGATTTTATTGCCATTGCGCGGATAGCCCTGGAAGACCAATCGCAGTACCTGGAAATGCTTGGTATTGTGGAGCCATCTTGACAAGGGGCTTTTCTCCTGGCAAGGAGATTAATAATATGCTACAATTAATGAATTATATGGCGACATAACATATAATTTAAAATGTTGAACAAAAAAACGTGCCCGGGGGATAAAAACTTGGGTGCGTTTTTTTATGCATAAAGTACATTTCGAAAAAGTGTAAATGGATTCTGATAAAACTTGAAAGAATATAGTATAAAGGATTTCAAGATAATTGTCCTATCAATGGGTGACTTCTGTTAAATTTTTACATAGATTCATGGGGCGTTTATTTTTTGGAGACAACCTGCCAAAATTAACATAGATTTTTTTAATGAGAAATAACATTAATATTTATTATTAAAATTACTTCATAGAACAAAAAAAAATTACTTAGGATATTGAACGAACAATAATGGTTTTGGAGTATGACTAAAAAATAATGAGAAAATTATGAGATTTGATCGTAATATTGATATAGGTAGTCTTGAAGCTGAGGATGATGAATTTTTATTAAATTCTTTCGTTTCAAAACCAGACTATGATGCTCTGCAAAATACATCAAACCAAAAATGTATTATACTTGGTAGAACGGGCATGGGTAAATCTGCCTTGATTAGAAAATTAGTTAGATCCAAAGATAATGTAACTAGGATTAAACCAGAAGAGATGTCTCTTCGATTTTTAAGTAACTCCGATATCTTGGATTATTTTAGACGATTAGGTATAAGCCTTGATTTGTTTTATAAAGTATTGTGGAAGCATGTTTTTATTGTAGAAATCCTTAAACTTTTTTATGGTGAGGATAAAGTTAAAACTGGAAATAAGTTCCAATCTTTAATTGAGTCAGTTGATTTTAAAATCAATAAGAAAAAAAAGAATGCAATTGAATACTTAAGAAAATGGCATGATAGATTTTGGGAGAATACTGAATATAGAGTAAAGGAAATTGAAGAAAAGTTAAGAAATTCCCTTAAATTATCCTTAGGTGCAGATGCAAAGCTATATGAAGATTTTGTCAAAGCTAAGCTAGGGGCAGAAGCAGAAAGGATTATTGAAAAATCAAAAAAAACTGATGTTTTGCATAAGGCTCAAAATGTGGTAAATGATATTCAACTTACAGAAATTTCGACTATTTTAGATATTATTAAAAAGGATCTACTACCAAAAACTCAAAAACAATTTTTTATTGTAATTGATGACTTAGATAAACATTGGGTGGATAAAAAAATTGTATTCGATTTGATAATAGCTTTAATTTTAAGCATTAAGGAATTAAACAACTGTTTAAATGTAAAAATTGTTATTTCATTGAGATTAAATCTCCTTCAATTAGCCTTACAAAAAACAAATGCAAGGGGTTTCCAGAGGGAAAAATTTGATAATATGTTTTTGCATTTATATTGGAATGAAGAAGAATTAAAAAACCTTTTACAAAGACGTGTAAATACATTGTTTACGAACCATGGAGAAACTTCACCGAACTTAGAAGAGCTATTACCGAAAGACCCTGGAAGAGGAGGAAAAACTGACGGTTTTACTTATATGCTTGAAAGATCGTTTTATCGACCTAGAGATATAATTTCTTTTTTCAATAAGGCAATTAAGTATTCTAATGCGAGTTCAAAAATATCAAGAGAAGCTATAAATTTAGCCGAAAATGATTATTCTTTAGAAAGAATTAATGCTATTGAAGATGAATGGAATGAGAACCATAACAATCTAAAACCTTATTTTGAAATACTTAGGAGTAAGCCGTTTAAGTTTAAAAAGGAAGAAATTACTTACAAAGATATCAGGAAATTTTGTTATGCATTAAGGGAAAAAACAGCCAATGAAGATTTAAAATATCTACTCCACAACGGTTGGTATAGAGGAAAACTTAACCGAAATAAAAAACATGTCTTAAATATTCTTTATAAAATTGGATGTATCGGAGTAAAACAATCTCCAGAATTAAGTCTAATGTATTCATTTCATTATAATAACACTATAGATACATTTGATTTAAATCCTGAATACAATTACTATATCAATCCTGCATTTCATAAGACGTTAATAGTTAAAAAAGGAAAAAGGTTGTAGTACTCTCACTCTCTATGTTTTTTATCAAGGTTGTTAAGCTTAGTATTAAACGACTTCTTATAAAATAAAGGAATTATGATAGACGATTATTTTTTTAAGAAAGAATCTACTCTGTTTTCATTATTGGGTGATTCAAAGTATGGATACACAGCTAAAGCATTGAAAAGATTTTATCTGAAAAATAATTCGTTATCCAATACCATTCAGGGTATTGATTACGAGAATGATCGTTATTCTTGCTTCCCATTGATTAGATGTCAAATTGAGCATTTTCTCGTTTCTTTTTATATCTGGCTTAGATTTAGAATTGATGAAAATGACGAAACTGCCAAAAGATATTATGAAGAATATTTAATCCAAGAATTTATAAAACGATCGAGATATACAAAGTCAAATAATATTCCTTCGCGTTCAAGATATGTAAAGGCATTATTTATTGCAATTGACAAATTAAAATCGGAAGGTCGAATAAAAGATGAACAGTTAAAAGATTTTAATAAAATAGACAGACAGTTAAATGAAATTAAAAATGAATTCTCTGTACCCAAAATATCAGAGTTTTTAGATGAAAAATTACCAGAGGACATAACTCCATTTTTAAAACCTAAAAGAGCCAAGCAATTGTTAGAAGATTATAATTATTTATCATCTTTTATACATGGAGGCCCCAGTTCAGACATAAGTTTATACGAATCAAATATTGAAGAAATGAAACTGAGCGCATTTGAATATAAGGATTGGAGTATAAACCTAATGTCCCTTCAAAGATTTTATATTATCTATTTTTTAGCTTATGAAAATGACAACATAAAAACAGAAATGCAGGTAGAAATTGAAAAAATAAAAAGATAAACCAGAAGATAAAATACCCCCTCTAAGTGTAGTTTGCAACTATACCTTTCAATTATCTGTCTTTTACCGTTGGTAGTGATATCTACACTTATTAGATCAAAAAATTGCAAGGTTGTCAGGAGCCGGCTTTAGGACTATTTATGGAAGAGCGCCAGGATTTATTGTGTAGAAGACTGAATAATTCCAATGTCAGTGTTAGACAAAAAGGACTGGAAGTCCGGAGCCTCCCGGTGCTTCCACCTGAATCGAAGTTCACCCATACCAATTGGAAAATTGATGGGATACCGAAATGCTTTATTGAAATTTTAGAGTAATTTTAAATTAAATTTAGCAAGTTTCCATATGGGCCAATCAATAAACTATAAGTCAGCGACAAATAAAAAAGTGAAGGACCTTATTGATGAAGCCTATTTGGTCCGCTCCAATGATCTATTATCCAGCATAAATCTGGCAAAAGAGGCAATTGCACTTGCAATTGACACAGATAAAGATTTACATGCGCAGGCATTGAGCACACTGGCTTTTTTTTACATGATCCAGTGCAATTACACAGAATCCAACAAATTATCTGAGCAGGCGCTGGCATATTTTGAAAAACAAGAAAATCAAAAAGGAATAGCCGATGCTAAATTTAACATTGCTTCGATATACTATAAAACGGATCAATTTCATTCAGGACTGCTCCTATTATTAGACTGTCATACTATTTATAGCGAACTCAAGGATTACGTGAAAGAAGCGCATGTTCTTAAATCAATTGGTACCATTTATGAATATTTAGGAGATATCAATAGCGCTATAAAGACATATAAAGAATCTGCGGCGATTGCGATAAAAGCGCAGGATTCAAACCTCGAATCAAATGCTTACAATCCACTTTCCGGGATTTATCTAAATCAAGGTAAAATTGATATAGCGTTGGCATTGATCGAAAAAAGTTTAAAACTAAAAGAAGCGACAAAAGATCAGAGGGGAGTAGCTTTTGCGCTGTACGGCAGGGGAAAAGTTTATACTAAAACCGGTGAGTTTAAGAAAGCTGAAGGCGACTTTCTGAAATCAAGGCAAATTCATAAAGATGCAGGTGACAAGATTGGATTGTGTATGACCTATAACAAATTGGGAGCGTTGTATTTTAAAATGAAACGTTTTGATACATCCCGGAAGGCGTTTAAAAAAGCACTTGCTATCGCCACGGAATTTAACATCATTGCCATCAAGTATAAGGTATATTATAATTTATATCTTGTTGCCAAGGAAAGTGGAGAGAATGGGAATGCCTTAGATTATCTTGAAAAATACATTAATAATAAGGAAACTCTAATTAATACGCACACGCTTAATGTTATAAAAAGTTATAAAACAATAGCACGTGTCGAAGCGCTAGAGCGCGATGCCAAATCACAACGGGAGAAAACAGAGATCATCGAACAAAAAAATATTGAGTTAGACTCGTTTTTCTACCGGGTTTCCCATGATTTGAAAGGCCCTATTAATTCATTGGAAGGACTTAACAACCTGGTTGGTCATGACATTCAGGATGAAATTTCATTGAATTATTTTAACATGTACAAAAAGCAGATTGAACGCATCAGCAAAATTGTAATGGATTTGATCGAGCTGACCAAGATGAATCATCAACACACGAATAAAAAGCTGATAAATTTTAATTTGATTGTTGACGATTGTATATCTTCCTATCATTATTATAAAAATTTCAAAGAAATCTCTTTTATAAAAAAAATTGATCCGCAGATTGAGTTTTATTCAGAGTGGCCGGTTATTAATACGATTTTACAAAATCTGATTGAAAATGGAATAAAGTACTCCAAGACAGACATTGAACATCCATATGTTAAAATTTCTATAACCGAGGAAAATGGTAAAATTATTATTGAAACTTCAGATAATGGGATAGGAATAGATTCTAAATACCAGGATAAAATATTTGATATGTTTTACCGTGCCAATGATCATATTGCCGGTACCGGGCTTGGGTTATATATTATGAAACGTGCTGCGGAGAGATTGAATGGCAATATCGAACTAAAAAGTGAATATGGAGTGGGATCGAAATTTATAGTTCAATTGCCAAAGTAATGGATGATTTTACTGATGCGAAATGATTCATGCCGGTGAGGAGTGGCTGAATAATTCAAGCAGAGTAGTCAACTCCTTCTAAAACTGAAAAGGCCTTATCACAGAATTTACTAACAATACCCTAAATCTCCTGATGGGGTCTTTACATAGTTTGTTGATTTTCAAAAATTTGCACCTGTTTATCCGGTTCTATTGGCGGGCGGCCCCATATCAATGAGTTAAGAATCAATGACCTGTTTACCATAGTTTTTGTCCCCTCCTTCGGTGGACAGGCTCACAAACCATATATTCCGGTCTGTGAGGACACAGACCGAGGTGTTATAACGGAAAAATTCCTTAGCTAATTGACATTGGGCGGGGGACAGACTTTTAGAGTTAAGGGTCGAAAAGTTGAAAATCACTATACTAATACTTTTTTGGAGCAGACTCATAATTGGATTTAGGAATCATGGATATTTTGTCACTTTTTCAATAATCCCATTTACACTTAAAGCGGAATTTGACATAATGTTTTCGGGAATTTTATATGCATATTTTTTCGATACTAATAACCGTTTACAGGTCGGATATTTTTCGCCATTCTGACAAAATAAATCTCTGTACTTTGACCTGTTGCTTCACTGAATAATATGCCTTTTGTAAAAAATGGACATTTCTCATTTTTAGTACATGCTTCTTTATTACTATTCATTTTGTTTGATTTTTATAATACGGCTACTTAAATATGAATATATAAATATAATATATAATTATATGTCTATAAATATTGAATTAAAGCTATGTAGCTCCTAAGAGTAGCGTCTTCCTGATTTAAAAAATAGTTTTAAGAGGTTGGTTACTTCATGTAAGGTTAAAAGATATATCACCATATAATCATAATTAATATCAAAATAAACATATTATTTAATGAAGTATTTAATTCTTTTATTTATCGCACTAAGCATTTCAAGTTCTTTCACACAGAAGGAAAAAGAATTGAAATTATCTGATTCGTCACAAATACTTGTTGCAGGACAAAAAATTCAATTAGAGCATAGTAGTTTCGGGACATTATATTTTCATGTATTCGAATATCAGGAAGTAGGGCCAATGAACCATGTGAACCTGACGGATCAACAAAATGGCCTGGTTATGAAAATTGAATCTTTTAAATTATTGAAAGAAAATGGTGTATCAATTTGGTTGGCAATCCTCAATATTGAAAATGACAACAAAACCTATGTATGTGAAATAGAGGAGGCCATCACCACAGGAGAAATTAAATTATTGTAGATTCTACTGCTTGGATATTTGTTAAAAAGGGAATACTTCACAAATCATTCAACATTTCAAAATATTCTATTGTAACAGGTTTTTCAATTATTTTCGAGATAAAATTAAATTTTTCAATAAGCTTGAAAACTCTTCCGGAAAGATAACTCGTAGTGAGTAGCACTTTCGGTTTGTTTCTTTCTCCACAATATAAGCCTTGGTAATTCAATAGAAATGTATTTTCCTCAAGGGCATTAAAATCTAATTCCAAAAAAATATACTTGATACTTCTTTTATTGTTTTCATCCAATAAGTATTGAACGGCACTTTCAGAAGAATGGGCGATGGCTAAATCTTTAAGTGGTTTTACTTTTCCCCAAAAACACTTAAAAATAAACACATCAACACTATTGCGCTCTATAAGCAGAACCTTAGGACTGTTGTCTGTTTTCATATTTGGTCGATTATATTTCAGAGATTTTCTCACATCTCTCTGAAACTTAAAAAATTATAAGCATGGTATTTTGGCAATAAACCATGCTGTTTCAATAAAACGTTGTATGTAGTATTATATTATTGAAACATTTTTTTGGGTTTACTCCATTTGAAAATATCTGTTTTCCTTGAAAAAATTGTTGTAATTTGGTTAAAATGCTTCTCTGAATAGAATTTGATAGGTAGATTTTGAATTTGTTCTCCACAAGTTTTTTAGCAATTTTATTCTTAAAAAAATTAGAGCCCATCTATACAGTCAGAGTTTATTCCAGAATGTTCGAGATCAAGCCTCGCCGTCCTTAGTACGAAGTACGGCAGACAAGGGCCTGTGAAGTTTCTAAAAAACGCCAGCCTGCGGACTAGGCAGGGAGTTTACGTACGTAATTGAGTTTTTTGGAAACAAGCCTACCCAAGAAAGCAGGCGTAACGCAGAAATCGGACATTGTGGACAGACTCTAATTTGTGAGAATAATAGTACCATGAACGGGTTATCTATGTTTGATATGTCTTATTTCCAATCTATAATGCGATTATTGATTTTAAATTAATTTGTAACCGGGAAATATTCAGAAAAGTCCTTGAGCAATTATGCCAATTTAGCATCGTCAGTTTTCAGCTTACAATGATCTCATTCTATTCTACAACAAAAGAACTGTAGTTACAGGCTCCCAGTATTCCATATCCATTGGTGATGTTATTATAGACCTGAACGGGTTCTGAAAACGGGTCATCATTCGTCCATTCTTGCAGTTGGTATGATAGTTCGTATGAAAAATAAGATTTTGACGTATTGCCTACGACCAAATGATATTTTGGATTACTTCCATATTCTTTACCCTCACCATCTTCAGAAAATTCATAACTGTAATAAGGGCTGGTCAGCACTTTAATGTTGTAGGTTTTACCATTGAACAGGTCATCGTTGTAAAGAATGCGGTTCGTCCCCCATGTTTGGAATTCCTCCAATCCCGGATCATTTGATTCCAACGAAACCATGTCTTTGATTAAAGAAGAATCCAAAAGTACCGGATATTCTCCACTATAGTCATAATTATATTTATAAGCCTCCCTCAGAATAGAAATTTCATAGAAGTTCTCAATATCTTTGTCATCAATAAGTTCTATACTAAATTGTAAATATTTGCCTCCCTCTTGTTCAACAGTATCCATTTTTATACTTGAAATTTTGACCGACTCCATGGGAACAATAACTTTGGCTGAAGCATTTTCAAAACCTTCTTTAGAAACACTAACCCTATATGTTTTTCCTTTTTGTGGTTTGTGAGTTGCCGAAATATAATACCCATTGGTGCTGTCGGGCAATGTTGTAAAGAGTGTGCCGTTTTCAAATATTTCTACTTGAGCCGCGGAAATAGTTTTGTAGTCGCGCTCAAGCAAAATATGCTGGTCCAGGCTCACGTGTACTTTTATAAATTCATCAGGATCCAGGGTACTGTTGATCACCAGCTTTGGTGGTTCATCAGCAATTTTAATATCTATAACTGTCTGACAGCCCAAAAACAGGGTAATAGTTATAATGGGGAATAAGAGTATTTTTTTCATTGTTCGGTTTATTTAGAAGTCAAAACGATAGCTTATATATGGGATAATGGGGACTAGACTATATTGGACAAACCTTTTTTTATTTGTCCCGATATCAGTATCTATTTTTATGAAAAATGGATTTTTCTGATTGTAGATGTTATATATGCCAACTGACAATTTTCTTATACCATTCTTTTTGATTTTCGTCCATGAAGCACTAAGATCCAATCTATGATAAGATCTCATTCTGTAGCCATTTCGTCCATCATAGTATTTTACATTGTTTCCATAGTAGCCTGGATTTTCACTGCGGTTGTTCCCTGTATTTTTCAAATAAGATTTATTTGGTAAAGTGACTGCATTACCTGTACCATACACCCAGACCCCGGACAATTGTACACGTTCATTTAGCTGATAAATTGATGTGACACTAATATCATGCCTTCTATCGTATTTGTAGGAAAAACTCTTACCGGAATTAATATGATCAAACTGCCGGTCAGACCACGAAAGGGTGTATCCAACCCAGCCTGTCAGCTTGCCAAGTTTTTTTTGTGCAAAAACTTCTACCCCATAGCTTGTACCTCGTCCAATTTCAATTTTATCCTGCCAATCTTTGTTTACGCTGGTAAAGCTTGCTCCATCCTTGTACTCAATTAGATTATCCATTTCTTTATAATAACCCTCAACAGACAGCTCATACGTTCTGTTAAATGTTTTAGCTACTCCAATAGCATATTGAAAAGATGATTGAGGTTCAATTCTTTTAGTAGAAGGAACCCATAAATCTGTAGGCAAACCAATACCACTATTTGAAAGCAAGTGAATGTATTGTGCCATTTGAGCATATGAGGCCTTTATAGCGAGACCATTATTATGTAAATAGCGGAGAGATATCCTGGGCTGAAGTGAAGTATAATATTGATTTTCAACGTTAAAGCCAGAAAAGTGGAGTCCAGCATTGATCTTAAGTTTATCGCCTACATTAAAATCATCCTCAATGTAGGAGGCAACTTCATAAGCCTTGGTTTTAAATGAGCCTGTAATTGTATCTACATCATTTTCCTTATAAGAAAGTACACCCGGATTGAATTCATGCCGGATACCACTTACACCGAATCGTATATAATGATTTGGACTGGGCAGAAAATCAAAGTCAATCTTGGCAGCAAAATCATCTATGCCAGAGGTATATTTCATGGAATAGCTGTCCACTTCCGTGCCTGATGGTTTAGTGGTTTTGCTCATATAATTCTCAAAAACCTTAAAATTATATTGGCTATACGTTAAGGTTACATTGCTGAAAAGTTTGGGTGTGAATAAGTGATTCCATCGTATTGCGCCTATGGCATTTCCCCAGTTCAGGCCAAACTCATCTTTGTATTCAGTTTTTATATCCTCCATCTCGTCGAGGTAAGTATCACTATACCTGTCATACGCTTTATCCCTGCCAAAAAATCCACTGATATATAGTCGGTCTTTGTTAGAAAACTTATGGTTGATTTTGACATTCAGATCATAAAAATAATAACCACCCGTATTTGTGCCATTGGATGTTGCTTTGATGATTGGACTTGCGAAAACATCGACATAGGTTCTCCTGGCTGATACCAGAAAAGTAGTCTTTTCATTTACAATGGGGCCTTCGAGTGTGACTTTAGATGCCACAAGACCAATAGTAGCGGTTCCCTTAAATTTTTTACTACTTCCTTCTTTCATCGAAATATCAATAACAGAAGATAGTCTGCCTCCATATCTTGCTGGAAATCCGCCTTTTATTAAGTCAACATTGTTAATGGCATCGGCATTGAAAACAGAAAAGAAACCAAACAAATGAGATGCGTTGTAGATCGGTACTCCATCAAGCAAAATCAGGTTTTGGTCTGGCCCGCCACCTCGCACATACAAGCCACTGCTACCTTCCGTACCTGATTGTACCCCTGGCAATAATTGCAGAACTTTCAGAATATCCACTTCTCCCATGAGCGATGGTAAAGCCTGCATCTGCGCAATTGGGACTGTTATCTTGCTCATTTGGGTTTGCTCCTGAATTTCTTCTTCGGCAGTTATCAAAATTTCATCAAGTTCTATTGACCCGGACAACTCCATATTCAATTCAATATTTTTGACTAAATTAATGGTGGTCTGTACCGGGGTATAACCAACATAAGAAAATACGATGGTTACAGAATCCTGTGGCAGGGTAAGGCTATAGAAACCAAAGGTATTGGTCGTAGTACCTTTATAATTATCCTTATTATAGACATTTGCACCAATCAATGACTCACCGGAAGCTTTATCCTTTACATATCCGCTTATGGTGTGCCTTTGAGCAAAAACACCCTGGCCGGACGTTAGGCTACACATTAATACTAAAGCAATGATTATAGTCTTTTTCATATAATAAATGTTGTTGATTTGTCTTAAACAGACATTAATTATCCTTTTGTAGATTTCAGTGATAATCTGTTATTTGAAAAGAAAAAATCATTAATTTCTATTTCCTTTTTCTCCCAGAATTCTCCAACAATGCTGAGTATTTTAACGGCTTGCTGTTTTTGAATCAGGTCATTTTGTAGCTCCTTAGCTTCAGGAGTTTCATAAAAAAACTGTTTGGATATCATGATGCTTGTGTCTGTTAAAAATGAATATATAGTTGATGTTTTCAGTACTATGTCGAAGAAAAAAGAGCGTACCCCTATTGGGTTGTTTAAATATTTATCAATGCTTTGTTAAGCCTTCATGTAATCCTATAATCCAGTAAATCCCTATTCAGTCAATTTCATGGAAAATATTCATAGTTTTATGCAAAATATGAGATGGTATGGAAGAAATAATAATTAAGCAACTAACTGAAGAGAACATTGAAGACGAGCATATTTGCTGTGCGATTTCCGATAAAAAATGCAAGGACGGGTACGAAGCAAAAAAAAATGGCTTACAAATCAGTTTAAACACGGATTCATTTTCAAGAAACTTGATGTCCGGGGGAAAGTATTTATAGAATATGTTCCGGCAGAAAATGGTTGGTTACCTATCGATGCACCAAATTATATGCTGATTAATTGTTTTTGGGTTTCAGGTAAGTATAAAGGAAATGGACACGGTAAAAAGCTTTATCATGAATGTGTGTCTGACGCAAATAATATGAACGGAATTGTTGTTGTTGTTGGCAATAAAAAGCAACCGTTTATGTCTGATAAGAAGTTCTTCCAAAAACAAAATTTTAAACTTTGTGATACTGCAAAACCATATTTTGAACTTTGGTATAAACCTTTAAAGAAAGACGCACCTGTCCCTAAATTTAAAGAATGTGCAAAAAATGCAGAATGTGATTATAAAGATGGCTTAAGTGTTTATTATACAAACGCCTGTCCGTTTACAGAGTATTATGTCAATACAGAATTAAAAAGGGTCGCGAGGGAAAAGGGAATAAATATAAAAGTTAAAAAATTGAGAACTATGGAACAAGCGCAAAATCATTTTGTTCCTCATACTCTTCATAGTGTTTTTTATAATGGAAAATTTGTGACCCAACATATATTGAATGAAAAGAATTTCAATAAATTCATTGCAATAGAAGATTCATGATTGATGAAAAATTAAACATTGACGGAGTGCGTATTTTGTTTGTTATTTTTCAAGTAACCTCAATCGTGTATGATGGGTTTAAATAAGGACATATCCAGATCAAAATATTTAATATTGAACCACTTTGTAACGATCAATTTCATGATCTATATTTGCATTTCTGAAATGCATACAATGTATTAAAACCATTGGCGTTTACAATAAAGTTATAACTTAATCATGTGAAAATCTCCAGCTACACCAGTTGGTATTGGGTGGAGATTATTTTTTTATCGATATGGATTTGAACCTTAAGTTTGAAGAAATATTCCACCAGTTTTATTCTCCACTTTGCAATTACGCTTCTAAAATAATTGGAGATGATGCAATGGCCGAAGACCTGGTTCAAAATCTGTTCATTCAACTATGGGAATCTGATAAATTGAAAGTAGTTGAGAAATATGAGTATTTTTTGATACGTGCAACAAAATATAAATGTATTGATTTTTTAAGAACCAAACGTGTTGGACAAGAGATCTATTTAGATGATATCTCTGAGGTCTTTTCAATAAAATCCTACGACCTTGAGGAAGAAGACATAGAACCTTTGCTTCATTATTTCGCATCAAAATTACCTCCTAAAACAAGGGAAGTATTTCTACTCAGCAGGAAATCAGGATTAACCTACAAAGAGATTGCTGGAGAATTAGATATCTCAACTAAAACGGTGGAAAATCAGATGGGAAGGGCTCTACGTATGATGAGAGGTCTGCTTAAAGAGCAAGGATACTTGGCTTTAATATTGTTTTTCGATGTTTTTTAAGAATAATTCTTTAATGAGTAGGGGGAGGACATTGTTCCTTCGACATATAAATGAATATGGAAACGTACATTGAATTAATTTTCTATGAAATCATCAAATCAAATTAACAAACAAACAAAAATTGAACTTGGAGTGACTTTTAACAGGAATTCAAGGGAAAACTATTTTGAGATGCGCGAAGTCGCTCTTAGGAATCTTTCGATAGTTGATCAAAAAAATGATTATCAAAAAGTAATGGATAGAAAGCAAGTTTATTCCTATAGTAATTAATTAGTACATAAATTGAATTTGACTATGCCGAACATATATGACATTTTGGCCAAGCACTTTTTGAACGAAACTTCAGAAGAAGAAGAACAGCAAATTGCCGAATTCAAAAAAGACAATTCAACGGAATATAGTTTACTATCTGACCTCTGGAAAAAAGGAGATATAAAGGTTAGAAATTTTGATACTCAAAAAGCTTGGAAGTCCTTTCAAGACCGAATAGAAAAGAAAACACCAACAAAAACAGTTCCGCTGTATCAAAAATTTCGACGTATGGCTGCCGTTGCTGCGTTTATAATTATCGGATCTTTTTCTGTTTACTATTATATCAATTTCATAAGCGAATACAGGACTATTGTAGAACAAGCAGACAATTCCGAAAAGGGCAAAGAAATTTTGTTGAACGATGGATCGAAAGTCTGGCTAAATGGAAATACCACACTTTCATATGCCAATAAATTCAGTGCAAAAGAAAGAAAAGTAAGTCTGGATGGTGAGGCATTTTTCGAAGTCGCTAAAAATCCTGCTAAACCATTTATCATCAGTACCTCCAACTCGTCGATCATGGTACTGGGTACTTCTTTTAATATTAATTCAAACTCGGCAAAAACAGAAGTGACCGTGGCTACGGGATTGGTAGAAGTAAGCGATGTTAAAAATGAGAATAAGGTTGTGGTCTCGCCAGGATACTCAGCTAAAGTTATTGGAAATAATGTCGAGAAATTCGAAACAAAAAAGCCCAATTACAATTCATGGAAAACGGGCGCTTTTACCTTCGAAGACACCGACATTACCCAGGTCGTCAAAGATCTGAATACCTATTATAAAAAGCAAATTATCCTGGAAGAAGGAGCATCTATTGACTGCCGGCTGACTGCCAATTTCAATAAGGCCAAATTGCAGGAAATATTAGATATAATGGAACTTACGTGTGATTTTACAGTTATCTCCAACGCCGACAATTATATTATAAAATAAAACTGGACAATTTTTTTGCCTATGCAAAAGTTCTATATACTAATTTTTCTCCTGTTTATAACTAGCTCAGGCATTGCCCAAGATAACGCCCTGGATACTACCATAAGCATCTCTTTTCATAACACGACATTAAGGGAAGCATTTGATCAACTGGAAGACAAAGGGGGAATATCCATCGCTTACAACAACAACCTCGAATCCCTCAACTATAAAATAACAAAAGAATATAGCAATAAATCTATCGATCATATTCTCAATGATATATTGGTTGGCAAAGATTTGTGGTATAAACTGATCGGCGGCAAAATAACCATCTATGCAACAAAGAACAGGAAAAATAAGGTGACCCTTTCGGGGTATGTCTATGATGAAGAAACAGGAGAGATCCTGATTGGTTGCTCTATTTATGACCCGGCCACTTACATCGGAACAAGCACAAATAATTTTGGGTTTTATAGCCTTACCCTACCACAGGAAAAAGGAGAAAAGACAATTTTATTTTCTTATATCGGCTTTGAAACTCAGTTAGTAAAAGTTGATCCAGCAGATGGCACCCTAAATATTAGATTGCCACCAGCAGAAAACAATCTTGACTAAGTGGTGATTTCCAGCATGCCGGAAACTGAGAAAGTCATTTCCTCCGGCCAGGGAAGAATTAAGCTAAATGCTGATGAAATAAATGCCATCCCTGCCATGGCTGGTGAAACCGATGTGTTGAAAGCGATCACCTTGCTTCCCGGAATTAAACAAGGCGTTGACGGGAGTTCTGGGTTTTATGTGAGAGGGGGCGGCGCAGACCAAAACCTGATCCTTTTAGACGGCGTGCCTTTGTATAACCCCTATCACCTATGGGGTTTTTTATCTACATTTAATGCCGATGCCATCAATAATATTGAAATTACTAAAGGAGCCTTCCCCGCGAGGTATGGAGGAAGGTTATCTTCAGTTTTAGACATTACCATGAAAGAAGGGAACAATCAAAAATGGCAAAAAGAAGTCAGTATTGGTCTATTGTCAGCCAAAGCTTCTATAAGTGGTCCGCTGATAAAAGACAAAAGTTCCATCATGATATCGGGCCGAAGGACATATGCCGATTTGATTATTGTTCCCATTTTAAAAAAACAAAATTCTCAGGATGATACTGAAAAAACAGAAGGGTATAATTTCACAGATCTTAACCTGAAGTACAATTGCATTTTTTCTAATAAAGACAGGCTGTTTGTCAGTGGTTTTTTCAGCAGGGACAAGTATTACCTCGACAAGAAAACAACAAACTCCGGGGAGGTGACAACAACTGAAAACCAAAAAAGAGATGAAGGATGGGGAAACATTTCCGGGTCAGTAAGGTGGAACCACTTGTTTGGGGATAAGCTGTTTCTGAATACTACATTTTATTACTCATCTTATAAATACTATACTGATAGTCGCTATAAATCGACCAGCACAAATACTGAAGAGCGGCCTGAAAAAGAAAATAGTGTTGAATATTCATCCGTTATTGAAGATTTTTCATTGAAGCAGGATTACCAATTCTATCTAAACGACAGGCATTTGATCCGTTTTGGAATGGGCGTTATTTATCACAACTTCAAGCCGGAAGTTTCAGTTTTCTTTTCAGAAACAGACAAGCAAACAATTCGCAATACTTTCAGCAACAACATCCAGGCCACTGAGTTGTCTTTATACTTCGAAGACGATTTTGAATTATCAAAAAGGATAAAATTAAATGCAGGCCTGCATACTTCCGGATTTTTAGTTCAGAATTCCAGCTACTTTTCTTTTCAGCCCAGGTTAAGCGCTCGTTTTATCATGAACAGGAATTTGGCCTTTAAACTCGGATATTCTTCCATGACGCAATATGTGCATTTGCTGACAAGTTCAGGAATTACTCAGTCTTCCGATTTGTGGGTGCCCAGTACAGACAAAGTAAAACCCCAGCATTCAAATCAATTGTCAGTTGGGTCTGCACTGCAACTGGGCAAAAACTTTCAATTGGAGCTGGACGCTTACTATAAAATCATGAACAACCTGATCGATTATAAAGATGGGGCCAACTTCTTGTCAACAGCCAGCGGTTGGGAAGATTTGGTATCTGTAGGAAAAGGAGACTCCTACGGGTTGGAAGTGTTCCTGAAAAAAAATAAAGGCAAGCTAACCGGCTGGCTGGGCTATACCTTGTCTTGGACAAACAGGGTATTTGAAGAAATAAATTTTGGGGAAGAATACCCCTACCGCTACGATAGGAGACATGATGTTTCCGTTGTGGGTATGTATAAGTTTTCTGAAAAGTGGTCACTTAACGGCTCATGGGTATTTTATACTGGTAATGCAGTTTCGGTTCCCATACTATCTTATGCTGCCCCCGGGTACGATGGCAATTTTCATAGTTGGAGTAGTTTTCCTGATCCATATATGACAGTGGGTGCTGAAATTTCATCCTCCGGAATTATTGAAAATTACGCATCGCGCAATAACTACCAACTGCCTACTTATCATAGATTGGATGTTGCTGCATCCAGAAAGGCTGTTAGAAAAAAAAGTATTCATGAATTATCATTTGGACTAACAAATCTTTACAACCGTTCAAATCCATCGTTTTACTATGTTTCTCACGAACAGGATATAGAAACCGGGAAACCTGAATTAAAGTATTACACAACAACTATGTTTCCGCTAATGCCAACAGTTAGCTATAAAATAATTTTTTAATAATATGAAAATGAAATATTTGGTATTTGTATGTGTCGTATTTGCATCAGCTTTATTGTCTTGCGAGAAGGAATTTGTGATAAAAACTGAAGACATTAAAAATCTGATGGTCGTTAATGCCATTTTTAATAATCAGGAATCTTTTGAAGTAGAGGTAACAAAAAGCTTTTCACCCTACGGAGAACTTGAGGTAAAAGAGCTGACGAACTCAAGGGTTTCGCTCTTGGCCAATGGGGTTTTTATCGAAGATTTGGTGTATTCAAAACTGCCTGATGACAACCTTGGAAAATTCTGTTCCATTTCCATTCCCGAGGTTGGAGAAAAATACACAATTGAAGTGAATAATCCTGATTATAAAATGGCCAATTCTAAATCAACGATTCCTGAAGGTGTAAATTTTAGTTCAGAAAATGTGAGCTGGACAAAATGGGGAGAGGACAACATCACTTCCGTCCGCTACAATTTTTCGTTTACACTGGAAGACCCTGATGACAATAATTATTATTATTTGACCATGAGCTTCCCTGTGAATAAACTAAATGAGGAAACAGGGCAATATGAATTTTACGCCTTTCAATATGCAGAAATACTAACCAGCGATTTGCCAGGACATCAACTCTACCTCAGAAATGGCTTGTTATTTAAGGATAACATTTTCAACAAGGCAGATTATGCGATTTCAGGAACGGCCACAACTTATCAATATGCTTTTGGAGATTATATTTTCCCAGGGGATGGTGATGTTGATGAAGAAAATTTGAAAGTTGATTTTTCCAAACTGTATATCAGTCTGCATCATCTGTCAAAGGAACTTTTTAATTTTTACTCGAGTCATGCCACCAAACTGAAAAACGACAATAACCTGTTCGCAGAACCAACACTAATATATAGCAATATTGAAAATGGTTTGGGGATATTTGGTGGAGAAAATATCACATTGAAAAAAGTGTTTATTCAGTATTGATAGTGGTGCGAAACTTTAGTTATTTCATAAATACTTTACAGTCCGATCCTTGAAGTATTAAGCTATTTGTACCAAAAAAAACTGACAACTACATTGACCTATCACATTTTTCACACCCCATAAAGAAGAATGGTATATGTAAATCAGTCCTTTTTTTGCTGAGGATTTACAAAAACAGTTGTTGACTTAAAAAAAAATCAAATAGAAGTTAGACTATCTATCGATGAGGAAGGTTATGCGCTTTCATTCATCAGCATTTCCAGAAACCAATGTCCTATTAAGTACAGTTATAGATTCAACCAATAATTAATCTTTAACACGAGAGCCCTGTTTTTTGGACCCCAGAATTCAACTGCATAATTATCAGTGTAAACTAAGTACACATCTGACATTGGCAGGAATCTCCATTGCAATCGACTATTGATGTTGAAGTTGTCTGCCTGTGTGTTGTATTGCAGAAATGTAGTCCAAAATAGTGCTTTGGAAAAATTTATTTCTACTCTTGGGCTTAGGAGAATTAGTCTTTCATTTCCATAAGGCTCAGGAAACCACAAATCATTCTGCTCAAAATTGATAGAGAAATTACCCCATGGCTGGGCTCGATATTTTATGCCTATAAGATATTTTGCCCTTGTACCACCATAAAAATTCCCATATAATAGTTCTGCCTTAAGAATAAACCTTTTTCTTTCGTCTGTATTGTAGCTGATTTCTCCTAAATCATTTTGGTATATGCCTGCCGACAATGGTTCATCTCCTATAAAACTAAAAGGAAAAAGAAGGTTGACTATTCCGTGATTATACGAAAACTGAAGCTTGCTAGTATTTGAATGATTCAATTTATAATATATTTCTGCATCGCTGTTCAATTGAGTGAATCCTGTATCTACATCCAGAATATACCTGCCACCTATTACATGAGAATTAATATTTGGGTTATCAGGATAAAAAGTATAACTCAAACTGGTGTACCAATGATGGTATCCAACTCTGATGGTGGTATCCCTGCTTGCATCATAATACTCTTGCCCCTGTATGAAGCCCATATCTGCTATATAATTTGTGCCTACACCGGAAAAATTGGTATAAACACTAATGTTCTTGTTATCATATCCTGCACCTAAATTGTAAAAGTATTCCTGGGAGCTTATTCCAGGACTAAAGGATTTCCCCCCTCCACCAAAAACTAAGGTGCGGCCATCTGTTGATCGGTATTGAAATTCCATACCGGCATTCCTGTTATAATCTTCAACAGGGCTGCCAAAAGCAGATCTATTATGGAAATAGCCTTTAATTATGGACCTGGATAATACTTGTTGGTGAAAAGCGAAAGAAGTATAGTTTTGTGCCAAAAATTCATCTGTTTTCAAGGTCTGAAGATTCATGAGTCCTATGCGAAGTTTACTGTTGGCATTGCCGCTTAATCGTGCTCCATAAAGTATTGGGATGGCATTGCCATTATCATCCAAGCCAATTTTTCTGGAAAAAAAAGGCCGCATCGGTGGTATTCCAAAATCCTCAAATATATCACTGTTTTCTAAAAAAAAGAGGCGTCTTTCCGGCAAGCGAATATCAAACAACGTCAAGTTTGTCACTTGTTCATCTACTTCCACCTGGGAAAAATTTGGATTTATGGTAAAATCAAAATTCAGACTAGATGTTAACGCCACTTTGCCATCTACTCCTGCCTGAAAATAATTTTCGCTACCAGATGGTTCAATCTCAAAATCTCTTGCGGTAGAACCCAACACATAAGGGATAACAGAAATGTTGCTTTTTATCTTGCGTGGAATTTTTTGCCATGCTAATGAACCTGTATATCCCAAATCCATTTCCCAAAATTCTATGGGAACAGGTGACCAGGTATGAACGCTATTTGATTGGGCATCATACCTGAAAAAATTAATTCCCCATTTAGATATATCGTCTTTAAAGCGCAAGCTTTTGAAAGGTATCGCAATTTCTATTGTCCATTTATCTGAATAATTTTTTACTTCCGAAAACCATTTGTTATCCCATGCTGGATTTACTCCTCTTGGTCCTCTTTCACTTCGACGTCCAGTTCTTCCGGTAATCAAAACTTCAGTTTGAACACCCACAGGACTAACACCAAATGCAAAACCATTTGTTTTTTCATTTACCGGATCGATTACTACTCCAAAACCATCTCCTTTTTCTAAATCTGTATCTCTTTTCAGTGTCTGGATAACGTATTCATCATTGCCATGACATATCACGCCTAAATAAATAAATTGATCATCAAAAGCCATTCTAACCTCTGTCTGAATCCGCTCATCAACCTTCTTTTCGTCCACAGGATAACATATCCAAAAATCAGTGGCAACATCTGTTTCATCCCAAATAGATTCAGAAAGATCTCCATCAATTGTAATTTTTTCAGATATTTGCTGGATGCTCAACCGATATTGATCTTGTAAACTTTGATCGTTTTGCGCTGAAAGGCTAATTGAAAAAGTTGAAAAAAGAATCAGTGCATATGCCTTCATTATATTGACCTACCTACTACTAAAAAATAACTCAAATATATACTTAATAACTGTATAAATTTTGAAGCCCTTAGTATTCTAAAAATTATTAACAACTACATCACTACCATTTTGGCAAGTAAAGAAGATATATACATCTGTTCGCCTAATCCATATAAGGGTTCAAAAACAAGGACTGCTAAACTTTTCCTGTATATATATTTTCGACACCTATAAAGAAGAGTAAGAAGTCAATTTAAAAGAACAGTTCTACAAAACTTAAATCACTGAAAAGTAAGTGTATAAGTACGGATACACTGGAGGAAACAAAGAGTACAAAAGCATTCCAAGTGTGAAAGTGGATACCACCTTGTCACTTGCCCGACAGGAAGTAATAACTTCACTGTCCGGTCAAATATAGCGGGTGCAATGGCTGTTATTTTTGAATTATAAAATTATAATCTCCTGAGCCCACTTCTAATTCCACATAACCATTGTCGCTGCCGAGTACCTTAATTTCCTCTGAATTAGACAGGGGGATTCCGTTTTCCTTTATTTTACCTTCTGACGAAGCAGGAACATACACTCTGGCTGTAGTATTAGCAGGAATGGTTACGTTCATTCTAATTTCATTGTCTTTAAGCTCCCATCCTGATTTTATCTCTCCATACATTGAGTTATAACTTGCTTTTGCATAGCTTAAGTCCCCCCCGATTTCAGGTTTGATATCAAATGTTTTAAAACCGGGTGAAGATTGATTTATACCAGTTATGGTCCGATACATCCAGTCTCCAACTGCACCATAGGCATAATGATTAAACGAGTTCATACCGGCATTCTGAAAACTTCCATCTGTTTTTATGCCATCCCAACGTTCCCAAATTGTTGTTGCACCTCTGGTGACCGGGTACAACCATGATGGATAATCGGTACGATTTAAAAGCATGTATGCAAGATCAGTGTACCCATGTCGAGAAAGTACTATATTAATCAGATTTGCCCCAAGGAAACCGGTTGTAAGATGTCCGAATTGTTTAACATCATCGGCCAGCCGTTTAGCCGCGGTTTCAATTTTATCTTCAGGAAACAAATTAAAATACAACGCAATTACATAAGCTGTTTGCGTATTTGAGCTCATTCTTCCACTCGGAGTTATAAACTCTTTATTAAAGGCTGCTTTGATATGTTCAAATAATTGAGCGTATTCTCGTGCATCCTGATCCTTCCCAAGAACTTCTGCTGTTTGTTTTAACAGAGACGTTGAATAAGCAAAAAATGCCGTAGCTAAAAGATCCTTATCTGTAGTTGCACCGGGATAATCCGAGCGCGTTGTAGCAAAAGCGAGCCAGTCACCAAAATGATGGCCTGTGTTCCACAAGTAAGAATCGCCAGCTGTCCTACGCTGATACTCTACCCATGCTTTCATGCTTTCGTATTGATCTTCAAGCACGGTCTTATCGCCATAATATTGATATACAACCCAGGGAACAATCAGTCCTGCATCGGCCCATCCACAAGCTGCAACATCATTTGTGCCTAAATTATTAGGAATAACATGTGGTATTCTACCTTGATCGTCCTGATCGTAGGCTAAGTCCTTCAACCACTTTTTGTAAAAAGCAGGGGTGTACATATTAAAACAAGCCGTTGGTGCAAATGCCTGGGCGTCGCCTGTCCACCCCAGCCGCTCATCCCGTTGTGGACAATCGGTTGGTACATCTACAAAATTGCCTTTTTGTCCCCATTGAATGTTATGTTGTAATTGATTGATCAGGTCATTCGAACATTCAAAATTTCCGATAACCGGAATATGTGAGTGGACCACAATTCCAGTAATATTGTCGGCGGTTGGCATGCCGGGAAATCCTTCAATCAACAAATACCGAAAACCCATAAACGTAAAATGAGGCTCATATACCTCCTCGCCATGTCCTTTCAAGGTGTACTCGATCAGTTGGTCAGCTGCCCGTAGATTTTTGATGTAGAAATGTCCGTCTTTATCAAGCACCTCCGCATGTTTCAATGTGATTTTCGTTCCCGCCTCACCATTCACTTTAAGCCGTATCCAGCCAACCATGTTCTGACCCATATCGGCGATTAACTCTCCTTTATCGTTTTTCCAGATTTTTATTGGTTTTAGTTCTTCATTCTTAATTACCGGCTCACCCTGTGACCCAACTAAAATATCTTTGGATTGATCAACGACGCTTGTGCCTTGCCAGTCAGCATCATTGAATCCCGCTTGCGACCAACCTGACATCTCCTTGCGGGCATCATACTTTTCTCCATCATATATGGTGGAAGACAGAATGGACCCCGTGGATGATTTCCATGAATTGTCCGTAATAATTGATTCTTTGGTCCCATCTTCATATTCAATTTCAAGCTGCACAATTCCTGCAAGGAAATCATAGTAACTACCGGCGCGATTGTTTGACCTGAAATGACGAAACCAACCGTTGCCAAGTGCAAATCCCATCGCGTTAGCACCCTGATTCACGAGGTTCGTTACATCATAGACCTGGTACTGAATGCGATTTTTATAGGATGTCCAACCCGGCGTCAGGTATTCGTTTCCGGCTCGTTTGCCATTTATGAAAAGTTCATAAAGCCCGATAGAGGAGGCATAGGCTTTTGCTTTTTTTACTTTATTGTTTAGGTTAAATTCTTTTCGAAAATATGGTGAAGGATCGGGTTCATCTCGCTGATCGAATTCGGATTTTATCCATTGCGCTTTCCAGTCTGAGCTGGAATATAACCCAGTTTCAAAAAATGTAGGCTCACTCCACGAAGATGCAGTTTTACCGCACCAGACACGCACTCTCCAATACACGCGCTGCATACTTTCCAACTCTTTACCGGCATATTTGATGTGAATTGAACCGGAAGACGCAGTTTTTTGCGTGTCCCAAAGCAGATTTTTACCTCGTTTTAAGTCTCGTATAGTTGTTGCTGCCTGGATCTGATAAAAATCCTGCAAGGTATTCCGCTCAGTTGCGTTGATCTTCCAACTCAATCCCGGATGTTGTACATCAATGCTGATAGGGGTTGTCTTGTACTCCGTTTTCAGATCGTAAAATGAAACCTGGTTTTTACCAAAAGCATAAAAAAAAGATACTAATAGAATTGCTGTGAGTAATTTTTTGTTTTTCATGGGGTTGCATTTATAGCTTGTCAATATCCTTATAATTTACGTGAGTAAAAAGACTTTTTGGGAAGTTTTGTGATTGATGTTAGCCAATTTTATTGTTCATTTTGTTTAAATATAATAGAGGAAGCAAATTGCACAAACTTCTAAATAATCGCTCGTTTTAATAGCATTTATTTTTTATTAAAGGCTTACTTATAATTCCGGAACTAATTTGAATTTTTCATCTTGAACAACTCTCTAACTTCCTCTGTGTTCAACGGGATGTTATATATACGAAAATCATCAATGTAGCCATCAAAGTAGGTTTCTTTGGCATGATCCCAAAACCCCTTTTCAACCCACATTCTTTCGTGATTAAGTGCGTTTTTAAAAAACTGTGAAGCATTGGTGATATCTTGTAAGTAATTACAAACCTCATTCTAAAAAGGAGACTTTGGTTTCTTTTTGTTGTAATTTATCCATCCTCGTGGCAAAGGAAAACCATTATGCAATTCGCTCATCCAGCCCACAACCAAAAATCACATAACCATTTTCCTGAAACCTGGAAGAGATCATCAGTTCCCAGGATTTTTACTTAAGCTAAATCCATCCCATTAAAAATCCTGAAAACCGCTGAACACTTCCTATCCTGAATAATTCATAAACTCAAAAGGCTATTTGAAACTAGATTACAAATCCTTTACATTACATGATATTATTAATAGCTTCCAGGGTCGCTATGTCAGATCAGAACCGTTAGAGAAAATCGAATTATAGTATGACGAGAGACATCATTGATATTAACGATTTTACCATACTTATAGAGGAAGCCAACTCTGATAAGCCCACTTTTGACTCATGTTATTTTGACGAGCCGGTGATTGCGGTTGCTTTTTATGGATCGGGAAATGTTAATCTTTCAGTTAAATATGCTGATAAACAAAAAGCATTTGACTACACTAAGGGCCTGGCACTCTCTTTCTACGCTGATGAGAAGGTAGAATTTTTACATTCTGTTTCCGAATCAAGACCATTGGAATGCATTGTTATTGCCACGGCCATACGAAACATTGAGAAGCTACCTAATCATGAGGGTGAATTATTTAGCGAGATGCTCTATCAGCTTGTTCATCCCAGGGACCACTATGTGGAGGGTCCTAAATTTTTTATGGCCCCTGAAATGCAGGTAATTGTAGATCAGATCTTTCACAACAAGTATGAAGGTAAGGCCAAAATGATGTTCTTCAGGAGCCAGATAACATCTTTAGTGGCTCATTTCTTTGGTCAGCTATCAATGACAACCGAGGTAACGATACCAGAGGGAGAAAGAGAGAAATTACTGCAGGCAAAAGAAATACTAGCTGCAAACCTCGAATCTCCACCCTCTCTATCCGAACTATCAAAGCAAATCGGGCTCAACACCTTTAAGCTCAAGAAAAATTTTAAAGAGCTATTTGGCGTACCTGTTTTCAAATACTTACAAAATGAAAGGCTCAATACAGCGCACAACCTGCTGAGAAATGATAATGTCAGTATTCAGGAAGCTGCCTGGCATGTAGGATATGATAGTCTAAGCTCTTTTTCCAATGCTTTTTATACAAAATTTGGCTTCCGGCCAAGCGAAATAAAGCGATAATCCTTTTCGAACAAATCTTGCTCCTTTTCGGACAAACCATGCATTAGAAGATAGCACAACTTTGTCTTGTTAACTATTAATAAATATAACAAGACATTTTAAGTTAAACACATACTAATCATGGAAATTTCAATTAAATCAATTATCCTTTTCATTACCATTTTGTTAACCGGTCTTTCAGCCGGCTTGTTCTTCGCATGGTCGGTATCGGTAATACCCGGTACACGTAAAGTACAGGATATCATTTACCTGGAAACGATGCAGTCCATCAACCGGGCCATCCTAAATCCAGCGTTTTTCCTGATATTTTTCGGTAGTCTCCTACTTCTTGCTATTAGTACTATTCAACAATTTCAGACCGGTATATCATTTTGGATATTGTTGGTAGCTGCTCTTGCTTACCTGATAGGGACATTTGGTGTAACTGTATTTGGAAATGTGCCGCTCAATAATTCCTTAGACGTACTTCAACTCAGTGACTTAAGCAATGATCAGATAACTAATATGAGACAACATTATGAAGTTAACTGGAATCGACTTCACATGATCAGAACCGTGTTTGCGGTGCTGTCGTTCCTGCTTTCACTATTGGGGGCATTCACTTATTCAAAAACTCTTTAATCATTTAACAATTGAAATAAACTTTTAAATAAAACAAAAATGAAAAGTAACATTATAGTAATAGGAGGGACCGGTAAAACCGGCCGCAAGGTAGTGCAACGACTTCATGCACTTCAACACAACGTTCGAGTTGGATCACGTAATGAAGATCCTGCATTTGATTGGGAAAATCAGGCTACCTGGGCCCAAGCCTTAGAAGGCATAGAAAAAATGTATGTCACATTTCAACCAGATTTAGCAGTACCTGGAGCCTTAGAGGCAATTGAAGCATTAACCAAACAGGCCGGGCAAAGCGGTATCAAGAAGATGGTATTGCTATCAAGGAAAGGAGAAAGAGAGGCAGAACTTTGTGAACAAGTAGTGATCCATTCTGGAATAGATTATACGATAGTCCGTGCTAGCTGGTTCAATCAGAATTTCAGTGAAAGTTTCTTCCTCGATCCTATCTTGGCTGGACATGTAGCCTTACCTCAGGCTGATGCCAAGGTGCCATATATAGATACAGATGATATAGCAGATGTTGCTGTGGAAGTTTTGATGAACGAGAAACATAATGGTCAGATATATGAGTTAACTGGACTTAGGTTGTTGACATTTCGGGAAGTGGTTAGTGAGATAGCCAGTGTTACGAAAAGATCCATTGAATTTACCCCTATTTCACTGAGTGCCTACTCAAAAATGCTGGAGGAGTTTCATGTACCTGCTGAATACATTTGGTTGATTAATTATCTGTTTACCGAGGTTCTCGGAAGAGAAGGGAATGACGTGATCACCAACGATGTAGAAAGGGTGTTAGGCAGAAAAGCCAAGGACTTTACTGCGTACGTGCAGGAAACAGCAGCTACCGGAGTGTGGAATCAAGCTGCAGAAATGCAAATATAAAACACAAAGCAATATCTGTCTGGGCAACTTTATTCTGTTAAATTGCCCACTCTATTATTTGCAATAAATCATTTTCTTCAAATTCTTATAAAATATCATTGAAGATCATAACCCTACCAAATCAACAGCGATCATTCCAGGAGCCCTGATAATTATAAGAAACTCTGAAATAAAGGCTCATTAGAAAATGTAGGGGGGTAACTAATTTAAAATTTGGGCGCACGGACGGGCTGTCGCTGCTCGCTTGTCCGCCGTAAAGGGGCTTGATCCTCGTGAACCTACTTCGGACTCAAACAACCGTTCCATCTTTTGGGTTATCGGAGACTTGGCGAAGTAATCCCTGGCGCAACATCGATTTACAATAAAAAAACTGGATGTCTATCCACACTCATTATAAAACAAGCAATTTATTGATTTACGAAGAGTCGTTAATTCTACTTTACGAACTTCGCTGTAACATCATTAATTGTGTTAAAAACCTTCAAGGATTCAATTGCAAATGACCTTTAATTATAGAAATCAAAGAAATATCATACTAAAAATCCTTGAAGGTTTGATTTCAAAAAGTATGTTTTAACCTGAGTTCGATTAATAATTAGGGGAATAATTTTGATTATTTCTTGTGAAATTTAACGAAAAAGTCATGCGTTTTAGTTATATTAAGTTACTGAATTACAATAACATAACTACATAAAGCATGACTCTTACC
>JAJRQT010000188.1 GCA_024280115.1 Bacteroidota bacterium
AAAAACGTTAAAACATTGATAATCAATAGATTGAAAAAATTAGAATAAAAGCATAATAAAATATTTCAATTTCATTTGACTGCTTTCAAAATTTGGAACAAAAGTGAAAAACTCAGAATCAATTATTAGAGGTTCCCTAAACTAAAAAG
Source organism: Bacteroidota bacterium (assembly GCA_024280115.1). GTDB lineage: Bacteria > Bacteroidota > Bacteroidia > Cytophagales > Cyclobacteriaceae > JAAUQL01. The sequence continues at coordinate 150 of JAJRQT010000188.1, forward strand.
CCATGGTCTATGAGCCACAGACCGAGGTTCAGGATGTTGAATTTTCCTAACCGAGATTATCCTCCTGATGTGAACATTTCGTAAAAAACAAAGTCTAAAATGTTAGAATTTACGTTCCCATCCTATTTGTAATGAAATATTTAGCCAGAATTATCAGTATCGATCCTAGCGATAAAATTGTGAATATTGCCCATAATATAATTTTCTTCAGCAGGTGTCTTCTTCGAATATGTCTGATTCCCAGTAACCAAACTAAAAATGCCGCGATCAAACCACCTGTTGCAACCTTATATGCTATACTGAAAAAGTCGAATATTTTTATAAACAAATTCATCCCTGCGTATGGATTTTCAATTACCCAAACACAACTGTCTGTAATAGTTTGGCCATTTTTCGTAGCCCGGATAATAATTCCATTATTACCTTCTTCCAGGGAAATCCCTTCCCAAATAATAATACCTTTTTCAGGAGATTTAGCTGGATATTCAATTCCATTTACTGTAAGAGTGACGTTATTAAGATTGGTATAAACCTTAACTTGTGTTTCTGCTTTCTTTCTAAAAATATACCGTGAAGAAGTAATGTGTAGTACCGGTTCATCAGACCAATTGGCCTTATAAAAGTAAAAAGCATCTTTTTTTGTTTTTCGATCGAAAGTAACCAATCCCTTATCATTGATTCCATAGTGGTCACCCTCCTTTCTGAAATGAGATCCGAAATCGAACATATTCCACACGAAAGTACCCCAGACAAAAGGTCGTTCATCAAATATCTTCAAATTCTCTTCATGGTAATAGTTTTGCCATTCTTCCGGATGGGGAGATCCCATGGGATTTGGGGGCTTTAATTTATCAACATGCTGATGGATACTCCCTCCGGCTCCATATTCGCTGATGCCAATCTTATATTCCGGAAAGTCTTTATGTAAATTATCGAGGAAAGGTCCCATGTCTTTTGGTTCTTTATAATACCAGCCATAATACCTGTTCCAAGTAATTGCGTCTGTTATTTCATGGATGTTTGGATTTTCCTGCGGATTGAGCATACTCGCCCCGACAGTAAGCCTGGAAGGGTCCTCCTCTTTAACAATAGAATTCAGTTCTTTGATAAAATCTGTTGGCTCTTCACCTTCTGGATTTTGAATTTCATTGAAAATACTCCACATCAGAATGGAAGGATGATTGAAATTCTGACGGATCAATTCGTAGAGCTGTTGTTTGGCAATAGAATGAAAAGCCTCTGTATTTTCATACCCGTTGGATCCGGGCATAAAACCTCCTGGCATGCCAACCCAGGGTAATTCCGCCCAAACAACAATCCCCGCAGAATCTGCCAGGTCGTAGATGATTTCAGCATGTTGATAATGTGCCAGCCGCAATGCATTGATGCCTAAATCAAGCATTATGGCCATGTCTTCACGATGGTCAGCCTCTGAAATCGCTGAGGCTTTATCCTTCCTATCCTGGTGACGGCTTACACCCCGTAAATCGACAGGATTCCCATTCAGAAAAAAGCCTTCGTTTGCATCAATATGAAAATATCGTAAACCCAGCGGTTCTGTTTTTGAATCAATCACCTCTCCATTTTGCAAAATATCAACCTGTACATGGTACAAATATGGATCTGCTTTCCCGTTCCACAGGTGTGGACTTTGAATGGTGTATTTGTGCGCTAAAAAACTATTACCGGTAGCGAGTTGATCATCACTCTGTTGACTATCGACCATAACGCCGGCAGCATCAGTAATTGTTGCATTGTATGAAATATCAGCCTTGGATTCTGAACCATTTGATATCTTTGTCAATACTTCGATTTCAGCTTGTTGCTCACTTACATCACTCTGTTTCAAATATATCCCTGGAGAAGCGTAATCTAAAGGTGTTATACAAACGGGATTTGTAATGATCAGATTAACGGGCCGGTAGATGCCTCCATAGTTGTTAAAATCTCCCACAAGTGGAATAATCTCCAGGTTGGCTTCATTACTAACAATTACTTCGATGGTATTTTCCTCGCCAAATAAGAGGTATTCAGTTATTTCAAAGATAAACGCCGCATAGCCTCCTTTGTGCATTCCCAGCTCCTGGCCATTAAGGATTACCTTTGCGGTGATATTTACTCCATCAAAGCGAATGAAGATCCTTTGATCTTTCCACAATTCTTCAGCTGAAAATTTCTTTAAATACCTTCCAATTCCTCTATAATATGGGATTCCTTCCTGTGCATCCTTTGTATTCCACGAATGTGGAAGCACAACGATTTCGTCAATTGGCAATCCTGTCACTGATTGACCATGAAATGCCCAATCGTCGTTGAATGGAATTTCCTGGCGTACTTGTGCTTCAAGGTCAGGATGAACGCAAAAGGAAAGAAATAAAAGCAGCAGGGAGTAAATAACAGGATATCTCATAAAAAATACAGATTAGTTTACAAAATGAAATTAAAGAGAGTTCCTATGATATCCTATGCATATAATACTTTTATCCAGGTTGATAGTAAGGAGTCAGAATCCTGAACTTTCAGGCGTAAATGGTAGGGAAACTGAATGAATTAAAACTGAACTATTTTCTTTTTCTGACTGATTTGATGTGGCCTGGAGAAATTGCTAATGGCCTTTATCAGGAAATTATTGAATTCTACGCCAACTCTGAAATGATTGATGACATGCATTAGAAGTCCATCGTTGAAAAGCCATTTTTCAGTTTTATAAAGCGCCCCGTAATAGAATTGTTTGTTGGCGATAATTGGCTGATCTTCATAAATATCGATAAAACTTTTTGGCAAATTCTTTTCATTTTCGCCAAGAATGGCTCCGTATAAAGTTTTAAATTCAGGTTTTTCTATTATTCTGTTAAACTGATCTTTATTGTAGCCGATTTCAATCCTGATTTTTCTCAGGGCATCTTTTTCAATAAATGGCAGACCTCCACCGATAATTATATGCTCCATTCCAAACTGAAGATAGAATCCGGCATAAAGAGATTTTCTTCCTCCCCTTGAAAATCCGGCAGCCATGTGAGTCTTATACGGTGGTTTATTATTGGTAAACCTCTGATCCCTGTTTACGCGAAATAAAGCGTCTTTTGACTCCATATGAATCCCCTTATCAAGCTCTTTGATGTATGGTAAAAGTTCATCCAGAAATTCCTTGAAAGGTTCTCTAACGGCCAGTTCATACCACTTCCTGTTTTCGGCAAACCATCGCTTTGAATTATTCTTCGATAGTTGTTGAAAAAAATCCGTGTACCCCCTGTTGAAATATGCCATTGTTATTTTACCTTTTCTGTTTTGGTTCCATTGCTCATGCTCAATAAATATTTTTAATTTTCAAATATAAAGTTGACCTTCTCCCGACAAAACCCTGAAATTTTTGGATTATAATCCTATAAACCTTTAATAACCAACCAAATCACTGTTAATTTGTAAACAGCCTTATTTTAAATGCAAATCAGCCGATTTTGGGTTATAACAATTGAAATGACAATATATTAAAGTAAGGATATAATTCCATCCCCCAATTTGGGGGAAATTATAATAATTAGCAGAAATGTCTTAACCGATACCTATTTGCTCAATGCGCGGATTGCCCAGCTAAAAAAACGTAAAATAAGAATAACTCCGTAGGCCACACCTGAAGCCTGGAGAATTATCATCGGATCTTTATACCATCGGTCGAAAAGAATACCATAACCTAATACACCAATTAAAACTAAAAAAGGCGCTAAAAAAAGATAGGTTAGTTCACTCCCAATCTTTGATTTATATTTTGTGCTCATTCCTTATTGATTCATTCAAAAAATGGATTTTTTTTTAAAGGTAATAAAGAGTAATTTAAAAAATCCATATAAAAAGATAGAAAAAATGCAGAGATATATTTTAGGGTTGTTTTTTTTCCTATTCACCATACTCAGTGTGAGCTGCTCAAATGAAAATGAGGAAACTGAGAGGAGCAGGGTTGTCCGGTTATTATCTGATAATTCTAGCAAATCCTGGGGAATTGAGAAATTTTATATCGATGATGTTGAACATCCTATTTCAAGTTGCGATAGCTCTTTTGTACAAATAATAAATGCGGATTTTACGTGGACCGATAAAAATCTGAATTTTAACTGCGGTCAACCAAATGAAGGTACATGGGAATTAAATGACGCCAATAATGTTTTAACCACTTTTTATGTGCCATTTTTTACAGCGGATACCATTCAACTCAAACTTGAAATTATGGAACTTACAGAATTGAATTTTACTTATCAGTATATTTCCTCCAATTCATTAAAAAAGGTGCGCCTTCAGAATCTTTGAATTTTACGTATGGGTTGAGAATAAACTGTTTACAATAGTGAAATCGATTATAGAAGTTGCGGGTTAGCAGTTGCCGGTTGCCGGTTCCCAGTCACAAAATAACTGGAATTATTCCTGTTTGTCATTTATCTCTTTATCATTTTCATGAATCGCTCAGCAGCATTACCATCAATTTTATAAGTCGAATCAAGAATATACTCTTCAAGTACCTGTTGGTTGATTGATGAATTTCCGGATAAAATTTCATCGATAAAATTTGCCAATTCATTTGCGTTGGCAGCTTGAAAAGCGACTCCATCTTTATGGTATTTAAGGATATCTTGTTTGAGATGATCCAAAATTATCAGTGGTTTACCAAAATATAAAGCCTCTGTACCCACTGTTGAAAAACAAGTGATAACAATGTCTGAAATCTTCAGAAGGATATAGAGATCTTCTTCTTGTGAAATTGTGTAATTTTTAAGATGATGTTTTTCTGCTATATCAATATAATATTTGGGATCATTTTCCCTGGGGTGCAGTTTGAAAACTAAATTGGCTGATTTGATATTTTTACATGCGAGCACAACATCTTCTGCAGCTTTGTGTCTCAGAGACTGATCTCTCTGGGGTTGAGTTGCAAATAAAATGATATACTTTTGCCCAATCACCGGGAAAACTGTCTCCTTATTTATTTCTCGGTTTTCCTTCAGATTCTTTATAACATCCGTTCGGATCTGGCCGGCTATTCCAACCATTTCGGGTGTATAATTCCCAGTACTTATAAGTAACTTTTTCCACTTATTGCCCCAGGTTATGGTCAGGTCGGGCATGGGTTTTTGAGATAAATCGGCCTTTGTATAAATATATGCCGGATGTAGCTCATGAATGCTCCCATGCTGATAGCCCAAAGTGAATATCTCGTTTTGCTTTGCGGCATCGAGGATGATTTTAAAATTGGGACTGTTTTCATCAGTTGTAAGAATAGATGAGAAATTTCTTTTTCTGAAAAATTTCCGGTAAGAGAAAAACTTAAATAAATAAAAAATTGAAGTTGAATTTAGCTTTATAAATTCATTGAGTATCTGCCGCTTTACCGGATGATTTTCTATCGCCTTACTTATTAATTGATATTTAGTCTTTAATTCCTTTTTTGTCCTGATAATATCCATTATGACTTTTAGGGAAAACAATCCTCCAGTCATAATTCGTTCTCCTAAAATTCTGTTTCTGTTATTATGGTTAAGGAGGTGTGTTGCATGGAATTTATATCTATCCTCACCACTAAATTTTGGAATTAGTAGCTGATCAATAAATCCGAATTGATCTCCCATTTTTTGATACAGATAACCAAGGTATGCATTTTCGAATATGGTGGTTTGCCCATCTAAACTCAAAATATTGCGATATTGGTTCACTGTATCAATGCACAGAAACTGCTTGTTTTTAAACCCAGATATGGGTGTTAGAATAGATTTTATAAACCGGATAATCGCCACAAATCCATACTGGATCACAGACCAAAAAGATAAGCTGTGTCGGTTTTTGGGAGAAGATGCAATTATTTCCATTTTATCGATTGCAAAATTGAAATGCCGCAGCGATTTATTTTCAGTGTAGATAATTGCAGATGTGGCCCCGCCTAAATTTTTATTTATTTCCTCAAGTTCATACCTAAGGTTTCTGACCTTAAAGTAGATTCTGAATTTATGATAATACCAGAGCGCCGCTCCGTCAAAATTGAAATGTTTAGATATGGTATCACCATTTACAACTGTATCCCCAAATTCCAGTATTTGTGATAGCGTTTCATAATTGATTTTTTTCTTTTCCTCTTCCGAAAGCTCTTTATAAATAATCGAGTTTTTGTAAAGCGAAAATAGAGAAGGTGTTGTGACGATCACTACATCTTTATGGCTTTCTAATGATCTAACCCTATTATCTTCCTGTTCGGATAATTCCCTTAAAATGAGAATGTATTGCATATCATTTAGATCGTTGAAGCTGAAGCTGGTCGGCGACCTCCTTTGTACAAATCAAAAAATTATTGTTCGAGCTTTTAGAGATTTCCGAGACCTGCTTTGGAACAGTCTTTTCATCAATATCAAAATACAGGTATTCACAATCCTTCAATAATTCCATGATCTGATGACCATTATCCTCAACCCTGATTTCCGCAAGGATTGTTGGCTGCATGGTTTTTAAATATTTCCCCATGCTTTCAAAAACAGGAACTTCGAAACCCTCCACATCGATTTTTATTAGATCGACATTTTCAATGTTATGTTCATCAATATAGGTGTCCAGCCTTACGGTTTTAATTTCTTCCGGGTTTACATTCAAATTTCTCAATTTCGCAGTTTCGGCATCCAGGGTTGAGGTTGTTGAAACGTCTGTAGATGGTTGATAAATTGTCATGAATCCGTCAGTTGATGAAATCGCCGCATCAATAATCCTGACATTTTGCATTTCATTAATTTTCAAATTATACTTCAGCTTTTCAATATTCCTTTTTATTGGTTCAAATGCGTGTATATCTGATGAAGCGCTGACCAATGCGGCAAAAAGTGAGTACAACCCCGTATTGGCCCCGATATCGAAAATTGTTTTTGCCTCTCTGCTCAATTTTATCCATATTTCCCTTGATACCACCTCGAATGCGCCTTTTTGATACCCTTTCCAGTAAAACTCATTTTCAATATGGAAATGAAATCCCGGATGCTTTAAACTGAGTTTTTTTCCATGAACATCTATGTCGAATATTTGCCTATGAACCAGAAATCTGTAAAGTGATCTTGGAGGAATATAGAATTTCTTTAAAAAGTCATAAAAAGGCTTTTTAAAAGGTATCAGATAGTAAATATCTTTTACAAACGATTTTAATTTTTCTTCCATTAAATCCGAAGATTTGATTTTGAATTGTTAGTAAGCGAATGGTTAATAATTTGCTAAATTAGCAGAGTTTTTACAGCAAAATGCATGATATTAAATAAATTTTCAGCGGCCATTCAGCACCGCGTTTTAAACAAGTATTCTGTCTTTAATCCACTAATCGGAATTCGAAAATCTCTTGAAAAATTATATTCCGTAAACGATATAAATATTTGTTACAACAAATTTATCCGCAAATCATACGATCCCAGCAAACAGAACATTCTTATCGCGATAGAGTCTCCGGGCCTTATTGAGCATTATAAATGGATAGACCCGAAAATGAAATTTGCGGCTGAAATTTCTTTTCAAAACTATTTTAACCTTGCTAATTATTTATGCCCAAGAACCATCTATGCAAACAACGATAACTTCGTTGATATGCCGGAATCAATTGGAAATTATGAAAAACCCGATTTGGTTTCAATGGTATATTCAGATCGAAAAATAATTTCCGGGCATCAATTTCGCTATGAAATCGCAGAGAAGTTTAAGGATGATTTACATCTATTTGGAAAAGGAACCGGGCGGTTTCTTATGGCAAAAAGCGATTCGCTGAATTCCTATATGTTCCAGATAGTTGTGGAAAATGGCAAATACCCGGAGTATGTTACAGAGAAGTTTTTCGACTGTATTAAGATGGGAACAATACCAATATATTGGGGCGGCGAAGAGGCTGTTCGTAAAATGGGATTTGACCTTGATGGAATACTATTTTTTAATGAAATGGATGAATTAAGCGAACTATTGAGCAGTAAGGTAAATGCTGATTTTTATTCAAATACCAAACCATCATTAAATCGAAATTGGGAACGATTGAAAGAAATCAGAAATGAGGACAAGCTTTTACTGGCGCTACATAGTGTGAAGAATCACTATCATCACACGACCTCCAGCTATCAGGGAGTGAAGAAGAGAAAATTAAACCTGGGGTTTTAGTCTTCAACAATTCATGGATATTCTCCTTTATCAGGGTCCTGCCATTAGTTAAAATAATTTAATTTTCAATTGAGAGGAAGTAATCTTTGAATTCAAGTTCAACGCCCTGTTGTCATTAGCATAAGCAATTTTTTTATTCCCTTACCCTCTCAAGAGAGTGATAATAGGAGTTTAACCCGGATTATTCATCGGTCAAATTATTGGGTATTAAAATATATTTTCAATTAAAAATTATTTGTTCTATATAGTAATATTTTATAAATTAGCTAATAATAAAATTTTTTAATTCGATCTAAGATGGGTTAGTTTTCGTTGCAAATACCCAAATAAGGTCTGAAATACTATTATTTTTTCTCTTATGTCTATTTTGTTAGCTAGTCATCCTCCATAATAATTCCAAATGATGCAGATATTCCCAAGTTATCATCAATGATTTTATTCAAATATTTTTAAACCTATGATTAGGTTACATTTTTATATATTAATATTTTTAATTATAACATTTTGTTCCCATTATTCTTTTGGACAAAATGCTTTGACTCAGATTAGATTAGGAGTCACTGCTTATTACAAGGAACCCGGGGTCACGCTCCAATATAACAAGACGTTAGATGCTAATTTCAGGATGAAAATCTCAACAAGTTTTTACTACCAGGGAATTAATAGTAAAACGGATACTTATAATAACTTTCAATCAATTTATATTTTATGCTCTACTTTTGACTATTTGATTTTTGCTTCCAAGAAGCATAAGCTTCAAGGTTTTTCAATTGGAATCGGCCCGGGATACACCTATACAACGGTAAATAGCAAAGAATATCTGTATGGTCCGGGAATAGCGTTCAAATTGGATTATCAAGGAAAACTAAAAAACAATTTCTATTACGGCCTGGAATATTTCTCAGTATATTATTTCAATCAAAACCCGATTTCCAACGTGGGGAAACTCATATGGATGCCACTAAATATTACAATTGGGTATAGGTTTTAGCTTTTTACCGATTAATTGAATGATGGCTCCCAGCTTATAATGCATTGTTCACTATCACAAACCAGGTCCATAGAGCGTGCTTTCGCTCAAAGAAAAAATCTATAAGTTTTAATTTACAATATTCAGGATAGCGACCAGTCAAAGGTTATCAAGCATACCGGCAAGCGCTGAAGTCAAATTCTTCCTGCTAAATACTGATGGATCTTCGGGCTGTTTTGTTGATTTTCCACCTCGAAAGGAACTGAAAATACTTAGAAGTGTTTCTTTCATCAATCTTTCATTTTCAGGCTCAGAAATCTTCATGGATTTATAACGATCTAAAAGTTTAGCCAGGTCACTTTGTGGATTACCAATAGCGAGGATAGGAATACCGGTTCCGAGATATTCGAAAAATTTAGCCGGAATATGTCCGTCGCTATTCGCAGATTTATTTTGGAGCAACAACAGTGCAGAAGCCAAACTATATTCTTCCATAAGCTGTTTGTGTTGAATATAACCCAGGGTGATGGTGCGTTCAGAAAGAAACTGAAATTTATTAATCTGACTAATTATCGCATCATTTACATTGCCTGCGAGAACAAGTTTGAATGATTCTTTAAATTGTGGATTTTCCGTTAATAGTTCCTCAATAACTTTCCACAAGATTTCAGAGTTTCGATAATTATTGAGTAACCCGGCGTGGAGCAAACGAAATTCCCGGCCGGGATTATGAGTAAAATTGATAAAATCTTCCGCATCGTAACCATTCGTGATTACAGAGATGTCTTTCCCGTACCTTTCGTTCAGATTTTTTGCCCATGAATTACTCACAGTTATAACCATGTCGGAGGCCAGAACAACATCTTTTTCCATTTTTTTATGAGTTTTTCTTGATTTTTTAGTTAAGTGAAAAAGATCGAGAATATCCCAGTCAGACCATGGATCCCTGAAATCAGCCACCCACTTTATATCGTACTTTTTCTTCAGCTCCAGACCTATGAGATGCATGCTATGGGGCGGACCTGTAGTAATCACTATGGAAATTTGTTCCTCCTTAATTACCTTTCCCAAAAACTCAACAGAAGGCTTTACCCAATTGACCCTGGGGTCGGGAATAAAAAAATTACCTCTGATCCATGAAATTAAAAAGTCGATAACTGATCTCCCACTCTTCTCGCTTACTACCCCCTGCTTAAATGTCCGTTTTTTGAAGAAAAATAACTTTTTAAACAATTGGTACGGCTCCCTGATTGGTTGTTTTAATACTTTTATTTCTTTGCCAACTCCTTGCAAAAGTGTCAAGTCTTTATTTTCAAACTGGGGATTAGACGGCGTATAAATCACGGGTTCCCATCCGAATTCCGGGAGGTATTTTGTAAATTTCAGCCATCTCTGCACGCCGCCACCTCCGCTCGGTGGCCAGTAATATGTGATGACTAATACTTTTTTCATATCAGGCTTCTTGTGATTTGGTGCCTGTCTGCCGGTGAGGCAGATTTTGTGATTCTTTCCACAATTTGAATATTCCAAATCCGATAACCAGCAGCAAAATCCATGAAGAAACCATCATAATTTTGTTCCCAATATAGTAGGAAGCCGGTTCAAATCTGAATTCAATTTCATGATCTCCCGGAGACAATTCCAATGCTCGGAGAACGTAATTTGCTCTAAATATTTCCGACTCTTTTCCGTTCACGAATGCCTTCCATCCTTTAGGGTAATAAATCTCAGAGAATATAGCCAGCGAATTGGTTTTTGCTGATGCCTTATAGATGAGCCTGTTTGGCTGGTATTCAATCAATTGGATTTGTGCAGTGGAATCTTGCCGGATGTCACCAATTTTAAACTTGCTTTGGTCAATGACCGCAGTACTGGAAAGATCAACCTTTCCGATTTCTGCTATTTCTTCATCCGGTGAATTGACCAGTTTGATATTTTTCGCAAACCATGCAGCACCATTGGAATTTGGGTTTTTAATCACTCCATTTGCCTGGAGCCCGGCCAGAATATATTTAGCATTCAACATGCTGATTACATTTGTATTTGCTTTTGTAACCTTCTGATCCTTTATGATCTGTTGCATTTCCGGAGCCAGATATCTGGAGATAATATCCTGGTATCTTCTCAGTTTAGCACCATGATAACCCCCCAATGATCTATGAAAATTTGATGTCCGGGCTTCGTTAAACGGATTCTGTAAATTGAGTACGCGATAACCAAGTTCCGTATCCTTTCGAATCAGCTCATCTGCCGGGGTGATGTCCACAAAGGTTTTTTTGCCTTTTTTCTCGTAAACGCCATCATGGAGATAGCGGGTATCGACCAGTACCATGTCAAGAAGCACAAGGACTGAGAGGATAATTCCAAAAAGTTGAATAGAAATTTTCTCTTTTAGATAAAAATACAAAGCCCCGAAAGTCAGTGCTATGTAAAATATAGTTCTGAATACATCAGATTGGATAATACCCTTCCGGTCCCTGATTACGGCATCTGACAGCCATGCCGGTGCTCCATCAACACTCGGAGGGTTTGTGACCAATAGCGCGAAAAGTGCCAATCCCGCTGAAATTCCTGTAGCAATTAGTAGCTTTTTTTGAGTTTCTTTACTCCAGCCGCCTTCAATGAGCCTTTCTAATCCAAGGAATCCCATCAACGGGAGCACCATCAAGGTTAAGATAATCACCATGGTTACTGCGCGAAACTTGTTGTAGGCCGGGAAAAGATCAAACATCAGATTATTAAAGGATGGGAAATTTTTACCCCAGCTTAGCATAATGGAAAATACAATCACGGCGAGCATCCAATACTTGTTTTTATTATCAACAAAAAAGAATGCCAGTATAAAAAGAAAGCAAACTACAGCTCCGGCATAGGCGGGGCCGGCGGTTCCGGGTTGGGTCCCCCAATAGCCAAGGTATGCCTTTTCATATTGAGATATCTCATTTCGTTTTACATTGTTTTTCCTCAGAACATCTCCTAACTCAGAGTTTTTACCATGATACACTCCACTGGCTCCTCCATAGATATGTGGAATTATCAGGGTCATGGACTCCCATTTCCCGCTGCTCCAGTTAAACGCATAATCCCTGTCAAGACCTTCCTTGCTTTCGGAGGGAGTGCTTGATAATTCCGATTTCCCCCGTATGGAAAATTTGCCATATTCATATGTCGTCCACAGCCTGCCGAGGTTTGTGCCAATAGCCAGAAAACCAGCCAATGCGAGAATAATTGCTTTGTTTAAGAATCCTTTTACATCCTTTTCTTTTATATCACCAACAAACTCCGAAATCCCATAGATTAATAATAGAAGAAACAGGTAGTAAGTTACCTGAAGGTGGTTGGCATTGATCTCAAGCGCTAAGGCCATTGATGTCAGAATAAACCCAACCAAATATCTTTTTGTAAAAATTAACCTGACGCCGGCAACCACCAGCGGCATATAGGCAATGGCCCTTATTTTCCACATGTGCCCGGCCTGGATACTCACAATAAAGAAAGTACTGAGGCCAAAAGCCATGGCACCAGCCAGTGCGAGATAGGGTCTTACTCCAAATGTCAGCAACAAAATATAAAAAGTAACAAATGCAACAAAATTCTCCCCTACAGGACTCGGCATGTATAGTAAAAGAATTTTCTGAGTTGTTTTTAAAATCTGACCACCACTCCAGTTGAGGCTTATCAGGTAAGCGGGCATGCCGCTGAACATTGAGTTGGTCCATAATACTTCTTCTCCGGTTTTCTCACGATACTCCCTTATTTCACTCCCCGCGCCAATTCCCTGGTTGATATCATTCTGGTCCATTACTTTTCCCTCGAAGATGATTGGCCGGTAAAGGATAATACTGATGACAAGAAAAGAAATAATCGCAATGATGTGCGGAAGCGCTTTTCTCAAAAAGGAGGAACTGTTCATTTTTGTGCTTTTTTATTGTTGGCAAAACTAAGTAAAATATCGAATTTAGCCAGTACCTGGAGTGGGCTAAAGTTTGTGATTCCTAAATTGATGTGATGATGAATCAGGAAATTGGCAATTAAAATAGTTATTCAAAAGAGAAAGTACCAATCTGGCGGAATCACTATTCGATTTAAACACTGAAAATATAGGTACAATATAATAAACTCCCTAAGTGATCTGAACAGGAATTCTTTACACTATTTCACCATGTTATCAAACAAAATAACATTACCAATGCTACTAACTTAATAATACGCACTCTTAAAGTGAATATTTTATGCCTTTTTTCACTCATATAAAGTTTTTATATTTGTATTCATTAAAAAACAAGCTTCAATGCCATGAAGAGACTCGGTAAATCATTAAAAATACTCCAAGAGAATTCAACCCAAAGTATTCATATATCATGAAGCAAGTAACACTTAATATCGCTGACAATAAGTTCAATACCTTTTTGGAATTCATTAAAACTCTGGACTACGTGAAGGTAGAAGATATAGAGGCAACTGCTCTGAAAGAGCTCCAAAACAGCCTAAAACAAGTGAGACTGATCAAGGAAGGTAAACTCCCAAAGAAATCTGCACAAGAATTTCTCAATGAGTTATAATGTAATCCCAACCCCGGATTTTCAAAAGCTATTTAAAAAGTTAGCTAAAAAATACCCGTCTCTAAAAGCTGACCTTCAGCAATTGATTGGCTTACTGTCTGAAAATCCAACAACAGGAACTAATCTTGGACATAATATTTACAAAATCCGTATGGCAATATCTTCCAAAGGAAGAGGAAAATCGGGAGGAGCAAGAGTGGTTACATTTCTTTTAACTGATGAAATGGAAATTTATTTGATTCATATTTATGATAAAAGCCAACTCGATAGCCTGACTAAAAACCAAATCCTTGATCTACTTAAAAAAGCCGGATTGTAATGGAAATGGACATAGATATTGCCTTTTATGCTCATATTAGTTGTAATACAATAAAATCCTTTTGAATCACGAATATCCAATTCTGATACACAGAATACCCTTTCGCCAGATTTGCGATGGTCATTCCAAAATCTATATGGATTTTAATCCAAATTCTGATTCTAATTTTAAAACTTCATCCAAAGACTTTACGCCATCTGAGCAGGTCTCATCGAATAAGGAAGCGGCAGCGACACAAGCGCCGTATTTCAAGCACTCAGCAATTGGCAGATTTTCATGAAGACCAAGCAAGACTCCTGCCGCAAAGGCATCTCCGGCGCCCACCGTTCCTTTGATCAAACTGTTCGGAACAATTACAGACGGACTAACAAATTTTTGTTTTTTTGAATTACATGCTATTGCAGCCTCCGGGAAATGTAGAATTACATAATCTTTAACTCCCAAATCTATAATCAATTCTACTACTTCGTTGGCTTTGGCTAAATTGATCTTACCATTTTCAACAATTTCAAATCCGGTTAGCTTGGAGGCTTCATATTCATTGACAAATAAATAATTGATAAATGGCAGCGAGGATGGCGCTACTTTTTGAAATCGATCACTTGCCTCGCTCACGATGTCGGTTGAAGTTTTAAATCCTTTTTTCTGCGCTTCTTCAAACACGTATGAAGCTGCCGATCTTCCAGATTCATCAATCTCATCCATTTTATCCAATAATAGCAAATAGGCCATATGGAAAATTTTTGCATCAACGTCGAAATTGAGATCTTCCCTTCCAAACAATGCATTTGCTCCACGGTTATGGAAAAATGTCCTCCTTCCGGTTGACGCCACAGTCATGACGTCGGTATATGAAGTTGGGGCTTTGGTCGTTTTCCGGAGATTGGAAATGTCAACATTGCAATTTTTAATATCATCGATGATAAACTTTCCTTTTTCATCATCGCCCACCAACCCGGCTCCATAAAGCGGGAATGGAGCACCTAAGAAAGACAAATCCTTCAGTACATTATAAGGCGCACCGCCATTGTTGGATTTGATGGATCTCACATTCGTCAAGCCATCCTGATGAGGGTATTCATCGATCATTTTTATATCGTCGATGATCCAGTTTCCAGCAGCTAATATCCCTTTTCTCATATTAATCACTTACAAGTTTAACCAACGCAGGCTCATCCTCTTCTACTTGCGAAAACCTTCCAATAGCCTCATTCACAAAGAAATTATCATTTTCATCATCGTTAGCGGTGGATACTTCACCAATGATACATTCTTCGGTTTCCGGGTAAAATTTATGATAAATCCCCGGCGTAAGTGTAACCCGTTCTCCGCTTTGCAACTTTACAATATCCCCTGATTTGAATTCTTTTGGCGCTCCATTTACATGAATAGAAAATGGCCCCGGCTGTGTATTTTCAGGATGTCCATTCCATAATTGAATGGCAAGCTCCCCTGTCCGGCAAATAATATCTTCTTTTTTCAGCTTATGTGTGTGTGACGGTGTAATCATACCTTTTTTGGCATACATAAGTTTTTCACAATATTCCGGTTCTTCTGCCAGGTTAACGAGCACGAGTCCATATTTGCCAAAGTCGTTAAGGCCGAAATCCGTCACATCCCATTTGGGATTGGGTGGCAAGGTCCAGCCATTGCTTTGAAAAAATGAGGTTGAATCTTTTACTGCCTGATTGATTTGAGATCTTTTCATGATTTAATAGATTAAAAACTATCGTTTGAAAATTGATAGACGGCAAATTACAATTTTATTAAAATCTATGAAAAGAAAAGTAGAGTGTAACTATGTGGCAGCTATAATGTCATGTTGTTGTTCAATTCTTTTTTAGCAGGTTCATAATTAGTGTCTCTTTTAAATCATGTAACTAAAAGATTATCAATAAATTAAGGTCAATTTTTTATGTGAATCTTTTCGCTATTTATTAGGTTTTTTCAGTTAAAATGCAGATATTCAGGCTATTAACGG